>JAEXXW010000195.1 GCA_023405565.1 Pseudomonadota bacterium | reverse complement strand
CAACAAGGGCAGGATATTCTGGTGAAGCACGGGTTTGCCGGTGTGAACTAAGTCTCGCCGCTCATTCCCGCGAATGCGGGAATCCAGTTCTTGGCTCTGGGTCCCCGCCTTCGCGGGGACGAGCGGGATCAGGTCCAGCAAAGGGAAGTCATTTATGAAACTCAGCGCGCGTAATCGTATCAAGGGCAGGGTCGTCGACATCAAGATGGGCGCGACTACGGCGCATGTGAAAATCGATATCGGCGGTGGACAGGTCGTTACTTCAGCGATCACCAACGAAGCCGTCGATGAACTGGATCTGACTGTCGGAAAAGAGGCCTATGCGGTGATCAAGGCCAGCGACGTGATGATCGGCGTGGATTAGTTTTTCAGTCATTCCGGGACGCGGCTGAAAAGGCGCGGACCCGTTGGTTCGCGCCCCGGAATGACGATGGAGGTTGTCTTGCTCTCCCGCCGCTCACTCCTTGCAGGTCTCTCGTCCGCGCTGCTGCTGCCGCGCGGTGCGCGAGCGCAGAGCGTCACCGATGCGACGGGACGGGCGCTTTCCATTCCGGCGAATGTCACGCGTGTGTTTCCGGCCGGTCCGCCGGCCGCGATCATGCTCTATACGCTTGCACCCGATCTGCTGATCGGCTGGCCGCGTGCCAATCGCCCTGAGGAGCGCGAGTTTCTGTTGCCGGATATCGGTTCGCGGCCGGAGATCGGCCGTATCACTGGTCGCGGCAACACCGCCAATCTCGAAGTGGTGCTGGCACTCAAACCAGATCTCATTGTCGATGTCGGTTCGACCAGCCAGACGTATGTCACGCTGGCCGAGCGCGTGGAGGAACAGACCGGCATTCCCTATGCGCTGCTGGATGGCCGCTTCGAAGCGACGGCGGCATCCTACCGCAAGCTCGGCGAATTGACGCGCCGTGTTATTCAGGGAAAGGAATTTGCCGACTACACGACGCGCACGCTCGATACGATCATGCAGCGCATTGCCAATATTGATCAGGACAAGCGGCCACGGGTCTATTTTGCCCGCGGTCCGCGTGGGCTCGAAACCGGGCTCGGCGGCTCGATCAATGTCGAGACGATTGAATTTCTGGCACGCAATGTTGCCGGCGAGCGCAAGGGCGGCCTTGCCACGGTCTCGATCGAGCAGGTGCTTCTCTGGAATCCGGATGTGATCATCACCATCGATCGCGATTTCGCGACCCATGTGAAGAATGATCCGGCGTGGAAGGGCGTCGCTGCCGCGCAGGAAGGCCGTGTGCATCTCGCGCCGAAATTGCCATTCGGCTGGGTCGATTTTCCGCCGTCCGTCAATCGCCTGATCGGCCTGTGGTGGCTGGCGAAAATTCTCTATCCCGAGCGCTTTCCCGAAAATATCCGGCCGATCGCACGCGATTTCTATACGCGCTTCTATCACGTGACGCCGACCGATGCGCAGATGGATGCCGTGCTGGAAGGGCGGGGGTGAAGCTTACCTCTCCCCGAACGGATGTCGGGCCTGCCCGACATCCGCATTAACATTACACAAGTCGGGTAAACCCGACTTGTGGCGGGGAGAGGTCGACACGCGCAGACTTGCGCGGGTGAAGGCGATGAAACTGCAAGTGAGACTCAGCGGGCCTTGTTGTTGTCATGCCCGGCCTTGTGCCGGGCATCCACGTCTTTCATACAAAGGCACCCAAGACGTGGATGGCCGGGACAAGCCCGGCCATGACGGTGATTGAAGTGATGCCCCGCTCCACACTTCCCGGCACACTCATCGCGATGGCCGTGCTCGTTGCCGGGTTCGCCGCGGCGTTCCTGATCGGCCGTTTCCCGGTGTCACTGACCGACATCGCGTCGGTGCTGTGGAGCAAGATTGCCGGCGGCGCGTCTGGTGTTTCACCTGCGACCGAAGCGGTGATTTTGCAGGTGCGCGGACCGCGCGTGATCGCTGCGTTTCTTGTCGGCGCAGCGCTCGCCGTTGCCGGTACCGCCTTTCAAGGACTGTTTCGCAACCCGCTGGTGTCGCCGGATATCCTCGGCGCCTCGTCGGGCGCGGCGCTGGGCGCTGTGCTCGGCATCTATTTCTCGCTCGGTGTTGTTTCGATCCAGCTCTTCGCTTTCATCGGCGGTCTCGTTGCCGTTGCGGCCGTGTATCTGATCGGCTCGGCGATCCGCACGCGCGATCCGGTGCTGGTGCTTGTGCTCGCGGGCGTCGTGATCGGTTCGTTGCTCGGTGCCGGCGTCGGCCTCGTGAAGTATCTCGCCGATCCCTACAATCAGTTGCCGGCGATGACCTTCTGGCTGCTCGGCAGTCTTGCGGCGGCAAATGTGTCCGATCTCATTCCGCTGTTTGGGCCGGTGCTGATCGGCAGCATCGTTCTTCTGGCGTTGCGCCACCGCATGAATGTGATGTCGCTGCCGGAGGAAGAGGCGCGCGCGCTCGGCGTGCCGACCGGATGGCTGCGCGTCGCCATCGTCGCTGCGGCAACGCTGGTGACGTCGGCGAGCGTCGCCACCGCCGGCATCATTGGCTGGGTCGGCCTCGTCGTGCCGCATCTGGCGCGCTCGCTGGTCGGCCCGGATTTCGCGCGGCTGTTGCCGGTGTCGGCCATACTCGGCGGCGGTTTTCTTCTCTTCATCGACACCATTGCCCGCACGATGGCGCCGGTGGAAGTGCCGCTCGGCATCCTGACGGCGGTGATCGGCACGCCGTTCTTTATCTGGCTCCTCGCCAGCGTGAGCAAGACATGGTCGTGAAGAGTACCGATGTCCGTCATTCCGGGACACGTCGAAGACGTGGACCCGGAATCCATTCGCGAGTTCGGTGTCTGTTGCTGGATTCCGGGTTCGCGCTGACGCGCGCCCCGGAATGACAAAGGAAATGATGACCATCGAAGGCCGCGATCTCTCCATCGGCTATCCGGATCGGCTAGTCGGCAGCGGACTGAATGTGCGCGTTGCCGAGGGCGAGGTACTGGCGCTGCTCGGCCCCAATGGTGGCGGCAAGACAACACTGCTCAAGACGTTGCTTGGCCTGCTTGCGCCACGCGGTGGCGACGTGCACATCATTGACAAGCCGCTGCACGATCTGCCGATCGCCGAACGTGCGCGGCTGATCGGCTATGTGCCGCAGGTGCACCAAGGCACATTCGCTTTCACGGTCGAGAGCGTCGTGCTGATGGGACGCACCGCGCACGGCTCGCTGTTCGCAGCACCCAGTGCGCATGATCGCGAGATCAGCATGGCGATGCTGGAGCGGTTCGGCATCGCGCAACTGGCGCAGCGGGCCTATACGGAAATCTCCGGTGGCGAACGGCAATTGGTGCTGCTGGCGCGTGCGCTGGCGCAGGAGCCGCGCTTCATCGTTCTCGACGAGCCGACCGCGAGCCTCGATTTCGGCAATCAGGGCAAGGTGATGGCGGAGATTTCGGCGCTGGCCGAGGCCGGGCTTGGCGTGATGTTCACGACGCATGATCCGAACCACGCGATGCGGGCGGCGACGCGCGCCTATCTGTTGCGCGACGGGACCTGTCTCGCCGAAGGGCCGGTGGCGGATGTGCTGAGATTGGATAATCTGGAAGCGCTGTATCGTGCCAATGTCCGGACGCTGCGGGACGGGCAGACGGGCGCTGTCGCCTTCCTGCCGGGCTGACAGGCGTTCTTGTGACGGTCCGGCTGGCCGATGGCCCGCCTGTCACTCGTGAAAAGCCCCATAAAATGGTCAAAAAGACCGGCTCTTGCGAAATCCGCCCCGGTCGGCTCCGATGATTCCGACACGAAACGGTAAGCGATTCGCACTTGAACCCCCTGCAATGATTGGCAAGCTCAAAGGTACTATCGATTCCTACGGCGAGGATTATGTGATCCTCGACGTGCATGGCGTCGGCTATCAGGTCCATTGCTCTTCCCGGACCCTGCAATCGCTGCCCCCGCCGGGCGAGGCGGCGACGCTGTCGATCGAGACGCATGTGCGCGAGGACCAGATCCGGCTGTTCGGATTTGCCAGCGATGTGGAGCGGGAATGGTTCCGTCTGCTGCAGACGGTGCAGGGCGTCGGCGCCAAGG
>JAEXXW010000183.1 GCA_023405565.1 Pseudomonadota bacterium | reverse complement strand
TCGTTAATGCCCACCACCTCGATGTCCTTGCGGCCCGATTCAGCGATGGCGCGAAGGACATTGCGGCCAATGCGGCCAAACCCGTTGATGGCGACCCGTACCGTCATGGTCAAAAAGCTCCCGGATGATGTTTTGTGGCGTTCCTATAGCGGGATTCCGCTCCAACTCAACCGATGGAGCTGCATTTTGGTAAAGCTCTGCCGTGTCGCAGCCGGTTGGCTGCCTTGCAGACGCGATGACCATGCGGAAATGCGGCCAAAACGCGCCGCATGCCGCATCAGGGCCGGAATTTGGCGAGCGCCGCTGCGGCAATTGCTTCCGGCGTGATTCCGAAATGGCTGTACAGGTCCTTGTAGGGCGCGCTGGCGCCGAAGCCGGTCATGCCCACAAAAACGCCATTGGAGCCGATGATCTCGTCCCAGCCCTGACGGACGCCGGCCTCGACGCCGACATTGACCTCGGCACCGCCGATGATGGCGTGGCGCTGCTTGGCCGGCAGATTCAAGAACAATTCAAAACAGGGGATCGAGACGACGCGGGTCGGCTTGCCCTGGCGGTTGAGGAGTTGCGCAGCCTCGACGGCGATCGACACTTCCGAGCCGGTGGCGAAGATCGAGACATCGACGTTGTCGCCATCGACGCCCATGATCTCGTAAGCGCCGGCGGCGCAGAGATTTTCCGCCGTGTAGCTCTTGCGCAATTGCGGCAGGTTCTGGCGCGTCAGCGCCAGCACGCTTGGTGTGTCCTTGGACCGCAGCGCCAGCTCCCAGCACTCGATGGCTTCCACCGCATCGCAGGGGCGGAACACATTGAGGTTCGGGATCGCGCGCAGCGCAGCGAGATGCTCGACCGGCTGATGTGTCGGGCCGTCTTCGCCAAGGCCGATCGAGTCATGCGTCATCACGTGGATCACGCGCTCGCCCATCAAGGCGGCGAGACGGATCGATGGGCGGCAATAATCGGAGAAGACGAGAAACGTGCCGGAATAGGGAATGATGCCGCCATGCAGCGTCATGCCGTTCATGGCTGCGGCCATGCCGTGTTCGCGGATGCCGTAGTTGATGAAGCGGCCCGAAAAATCCTGCGCGTTGATGGCCTTCATCGATTTCGTGCGGGTGTTGTTGGAGCCGGTGAGATCGGCGGAGCCGCCGATCATTTCCGGCACCGCGGCGCACAGGCTTTCCAGCGCGAATTCGGACGATGAGCGCGTGGCGACGTCCTTCGGCGTCTTGTCGAGCGTTTCCTTCACGCTCTTGACCGCATCGGCCAAAGCCTTCGGCAATTCGCCGGACAGGCGGCGTTCGAATTCAGCTTTCACTTCGGGGGCGAGGCCAGATACCTTCTTCTCCCAGGCCTTGCGCACCTCGTGCGAGCGCTGCCCGGCATCACGCCACAGCTTGAGAATGTCGTCCGGCACATGGAACGGCGCGTGCTCCCAGCCGAGCGCTTTGCGGGTACCGGCGATTTCGTCGGCGCCGAGCGGCGAGCCGTGCGACTTCTCGCTGCCAGCCTTGTTCGGCGCGCCGTAACCGATGGTGGTCTTGCAGGCGATCAGCGTCGGACGATCGGCCTTTTGGGCTTTCGCAATGGCTGACGCAATCGCCTGGGGATCATGACCGTTGATGCGCTCGGCAAGCCAGCCGGCGGATTCGAAGCGCTTCACCTGATCGACCGAGTCCGACAGCGACAGCTTGCCATCGATGGTGATGCCATTGTCGTCGAAGAGCACGATCAGGCGATTGAGCTTGAGATGGCCGGCGAGGGCGATGGCTTCCTGGCTGATGCCTTCCATCAGATCGCCATCCGAGCAGAGCACATAGGTGCGGTGATCGACGACGTCGCCGAACGTCGCGGCAAGATGACGCTCCGCAATCGCCATGCCGACCGCATTGGCGATGCCCTGGCCGAGCGGGCCGGTGGTGGTCTCGACGCCCGGCGTGATGAAATTTTCCGGATGCCCCGGGGTCAGCGAGTTGAGCTTGCGGAAATTCTTGAGCTGCTCGATCGTCATATCCTTGTAGCCGGTGAGATGCAGCAGCGCGTAGATAAGCATCGAGCCGTGACCGGCGGACAGGACGAAGCGGTCGCGGTCCGGCCATTTCGGATCGGACGGATCGAATTTCAGGAATTGCGAGAACAACACGGTGGCGATGTCGGCGGCGCCCATGGGTAATCCGGGATGGCCCGATTTGGCCTGTTCCACGGCGTCCATGGCCAGCGCGCGGATAGCGTTGGCCATGCGATCATGTTGTGCGCGCGACATCTGCGATTTTTTCCGGTTAGGCGGCAGATTTGCCGCGGATCTGGCGACCAGGATGGTTTCGCGGACATATCACGCACGCAGCCGCGTGAGTCCAGTGCGGCAACGCAATACGGCCATCCTTTGCACAAATCGCGGGATTGATTGGGGACGGCGATGCGCGAGCGTTGACGCCGTTGAAGCGGGAATTTAGGCTTGGGGTCTTAACGCCTTGTGTCGAAAGAGTTTTTGATGAGTGGCAGGCGTCCATGAACGATACGAGCGCAATGGATGCGGCGGCCCGCAGGCTGACTCAGGCGCTGGACGCGTTGCAGGCGGCAGTGACCCGCAAGCGGGAGACGGAAACAGGCAGCGGATCACTCGTCGCCCAGATCCACGCTTTGGGCACCGACCGGGCGCGTCTGGCATCGGAACTCGATGACTCGGCGGCGCAAGCGCGCCAGCTGGCCGATACGAACCGCGAAGTGGCGCGCAGAATCGATGTTGCGATGAATACGATCAAGACCCTGCTTGATGAGCATGATCGCTAGTGCGCAAGCTTAAGGTAACGCCATGGCTCAGGTGAATGTCACGATCAATGGCCGGCAATACCGGATGGGCTGCGAAGACGGGCAGGAGGAGCACGTCCTGTCACT
>JAEXXW010000177.1 GCA_023405565.1 Pseudomonadota bacterium | reverse complement strand
ACCCGGATCCAGTCCGGCTTGCGCAGCAAGGGGCTGTCCGGCCGGCCGGCCTTTTCCGGGTGCCGCGGCCGGGGCTGCGAAATGGTATCGATGATGACCGTCAAAATGGGCCCCGAACGGAAGCTGTATCAAGCACTTAAGAATTCTACTTACGGATTGTGCGCGGCATCCGCAAGGCAGGCAAAAACGCGCTAGATTAGAATACTTTGCCGCCTGGACACCGACTCAGATGACCCGCGAACCCTTTTCTAAGCTGCAATTCCTGCGGTTTCTTTTATGCGGCCCGCTCTATGTGACCCTCACCCTGCTCGTTTGCGAGGCCTTGCTGTCGGCAGCCACCACCTGGCTCGTCATCCAGGCTGGCCGCGCTGTCGCCAATGGTGAGTTTCTGGTCTTCGATCTCTTGTGGATTTTTGCCGTCCAGTGCGCCTCCTATGCCGTCGGCGCCATCAGCTGGATCTTCGCTGAACGGGCCGGCATGCGCGCCTTCGGCCTCTATATGGCGCGCTTTGCCCGCGACAACCGGCACTACCCGACCCTGCTCAGCGACCGCCATGCGCGCGAGCAGGTCGAGCCGTTCCTGACCGGCGAAACCTTCCACACCATCTATCGGCTGATGTACGAGGTCGAGTCGCAGCTCAAGTTGCTGCTGGCGCTGGTGTTCAATGCGCTGGTGCTGGGCGCGGAAATCGACACTTCGCTGCCGATTGCCTACGCCGTTGTCTTCACCATCCTCATGACGATGCAATATGTCGTCCGCAAGCGCGTCACCGCAATCTATCTCGACAACCAGCGCTGGACCAATCGCGTCACCGCGCATGGCTATACCGCCTGGGACAATGTGTTCAGCGGCAACCGGTACAATCTCCGGCTCTGGTTTGCCGGCTTCAAGATGCGGGCGCGCGAATGCCTGAAAGCGCAGATCAGGGTGATCGTCGCACGCGAAGGCCTGAGCGCGACCGGCGCCATCATCGGCCTGACGATCATCTTCACCACCATGGCCTATGTGGCTGTCCGCGACGCTGGCGACATGGCTGTGCTGATCGCGCTGGCGGCGACGCTGCCGCGACAGATCGAGATGACCAATGACGTGCACCAGCTTGCCATCGACTGGAATGATGTTCTGGCATCGTGGACGCGCGTCGGCGGTATTGCCGACAACATGCATCCCGATCCCGACCCCCATTTCAACAATCGCATCAAGTTTGACCGGCTCGTGCTGCGCGAAGGCGGCGACGTCAGGGCCGTCTCGACGGTCGATGATGCGATGCGGCTCGTCCTTGCGGAGCAAAGCGGACGGGTGAATGTGCGCGGCGGCAATGGTTCGGGCAAATCGACGCTGTTGGCCGCGCTGAAGGCGCAGATCAAGAACCGCGCCTATTACTGGCCGACATCCGACCGCCTTGCCTTCCAGTTCACGAACAAGCAGCCTGACGCTGAGGACGATGAAGACCTGGAGGAAACCGAGACACAGCCCCGGCGTCACAAGCGCAAGGGCTTTTCATCGGGCGAGCGGCAATTGCGGTCGCTGCAGGAGATCGTCGCGCATACCGACGCGCCGATCTACCTGCTCGATGAATGGGACGCCAATCTCGATGCCACCAACCGCGCGGCCGCGAATGCGCTGGTCGAGCAACTGGCACAGCGCGCCCGTGTCATCGAGATATCGCACCGTGATGTCGCTTGAGGTCTTGCGAGATCAGGTTGTCCTTCGACCGCGCCATGCCTGCCAGATCCACAACAGCAGCACCGCGCCGATGATGGCGGCGATGAGCGTGCGCCAGAAGCCGAAGACCGGGATTTGCAGCACCTCGCCGAGCTTGCCGCCGATGAAGGCTCCGGCAATGCCGACGATGATGTTGGTGAAAATCCCGTGGTCCGACGCCGTGACCTTTTCCGCGATCCAGCCTGCCAAAGCGCCGATGATCAGCATAGCGAAGAGACCAACGCTCGGCTGACCAAGCGCGTATTGAATGTCCATGCGACTCTCCTGACGTCAACTCCGCGATCATGCAATGAAAGCATGTCACCGACAAGAAAGAGCGGCGTCTTTCGGTCCGCCCTGCAGATATTCCAGTTTCGAACACCGCTCCCTTCATCGTTTGCGACAGGTGCGGATGCGGGAAGATGGTGTGCATAAATTCTTCCTCGGTCGTCTCCAGATGGCAAAGCACTGAATCAATTCCGTCACCTCGGGGCCGACGAGATGCGCGCCATGAGGCGAGTTGGATTTTCGACATGATTCGCCGGCCCTGTTGTTAAAGACGCGGGCGCGTCTGTATTCCCTGTTTCCTTCGCGCATGAGCGCGAATGGAGCACCGGGAGGCGCCAGGGTGTTGGCGAGACACCCTTGGCGAGCCAATGACGCTGGCTCGCCGCGCGCTCACGACCCGTTCCGGTTACCCGGAGGGATCGCTTTCGGAGCGCGCGGGCCCAGTGACGTAGGGCCCAGCGCCTCCCCGCGCTCCACAGGGCGCAAACGCTCATGAGACGTTCACGCTTTGCAAAGGTAATATAAGCAAACTTTGTGCAGCGGGGATAACTACGGCTAGGTCGTCATATTGGTGTGCCGCGACGAGTGTGCGGTGTGCATTGGAATCCGGATATGTCCTTGTGTGCTATAGATAAGTCAGATGGTTTTCTGCCGCCCATGGCGGATCAGATTTGAAACAAATGTCTGCTAACACGCGATAGTCGAAGATATGCAATGGCTGAACTCGTCGTCGAATTTCAGCACGACAATGATGGAAAATTATTGCATCGGATCGGAAACTTCTACGAAGACGTCTATGTCGTTTTTAGGGAGAGTAAAGAAGCGTCAGTCGTGAGCGACATTGATGCCTTGAAGGAGCCCTTGAAAGTGGTCGTGAGCGGCAGCCGTAAGGTCTCTCGCGTAAGTCAGCAAATTAGACTGCTGCTCGATAAACACGACCTCAGTGATCTAGCAACGATAACGCGATTTCCAACCTAGATGACCGAAAATCCTGAAATTTGGCGCAGAAGTCTTTTATCGGCGCTCGTGGATCTGGGTAACGTTGATCGCCAACGGGTGGCATGGACGTCGGCAGGACAGAATCAAGTTCTGTCATAGAAAATGATCTTTGGCTCGAAGTTACGGAGTTATCTCAACGTCTTGCTAACGCGATAGAGACCATTCATCTGCGTCATTAGAAGAGACACACTGTCATGTCAGAAGAAATAGATGCATTGATTATGGCTGAGGCGGGTAACCATTCGCGCAAGGTCGCGTTTATCATCGCCATGGTTTCGAGAGCGATGCCCGGCGTGGGTGACGAGGTCATTGCGGAGCGCATTTACCACTTGGTCAAAAACGGATATTTTGAAGCGTTCGGCGATATAACAAAATGGCGACATAGTGAGGTTCGTCGCCGAGACGCGTCTACAAGCAGCCTCATCGCGTCTCATAACACCTAGTTAGCAAACACCCATTCCGACTGAAGAAAAGGGCTAACCTTGCGGTCCGCCCTTCTCTCAATTCAACGCATCGCACAATTGCGCATCGCCATCACATATTCAGCACACGCCCGTACGCATCGAGCACCGCCTCCTTCATCGTCTCCGACAGCGTCGGATGCGGGAAGATCGTGTGCATCAGTTCTTCCTCGGTCGTCTCGAGATTCATCGCGACGACGAAGCCCTGGATCAGCTCGGTCACTTCGGCGCCGACGAGATGCGCGCCATGAGGCGGATTGATTTTGGGCATGCTTCGCCGGCCCTGTTGTTTGAGACGCGGGCGCGTCTGTATTCCCAATTTCCTTCGCGCATGAGCGCGAATGGAGCGCCGGGAGGCGCCAGAGGCTTGCGAGGCCCCATACGGACCTTGCGAGGGTCCGTCCGCGCACCGTAGGTTTGCCCTTGTCAGGCAAACCTCACCCGGGCGGGGTTGCGAAGCCCGCCCGCGAGGCGCGCGCCCCTTCTGGCGCGAAGGGGCTGCGCCTCCCGGCGCTCCACAGGGCGCAAACGCTCATGAGACGTTCGCGCTTTGCACCGGAATATAATTGAAGTTTGTATGGCGGGGATAAGTGAGGTGGAGTTTGTCGTCACCAATTAGCGGATCAGATTTGAAAACAAATGCCCGCTAACACGAGATAAGCGCGCCTCGCTGAACAGAAGTTTGCGGACTAGCAGGCGCCGACTGCGTGCTCTGGCGTCGGCTATGCGCCGCTGTGATGATTATCCCGGATCATCATATGAGGTGGTTGGTTAGCTGCCGCCCGTTCACAACAGCCATCCGCCGCACAATCTGTAGTGGTATAGTTCCGATCAAATTGCTAATCTTTCCGTCCAGCCTCAGAAATTTTCGCCGCAAATTATTTCCAATAACGCAGTAGGAATAAAGATGCGCCAATCTGGATTTCGCAGGGCCATAGCCTTTGCGTTGAGTATTGTGTTCTTGCTGGGCATAAGCCGATCGGCAGACGCACAATCAGGTGCGGCGGACTGGTCCGGTTTATATATCGGCGGAAGCTCTGGCGCTTGGCTTTCCGAGCGGTCTGTTTCCGTTCTCACGACCGCGAGCTCGGACAATGGTCTTCCCGCTTTAGAGTCCCACGGCATCCCTTCTGCGCAAAGTGCAACTGGCACGTTTAAAGCTGGAAACGACGTCGGATTCATCTGGGGCGGGCAAATCGGCTGGAACTGGCAGTCCCAAAACTGGGTCTTGGGCGTTGAAGCGGATCTTCATAGGATGGTCGGCAAAAAGGATGGGGAGGGTTTTGGTTCCGGCGTGGTTGGACCCTTCTCATCAGTGACCGGCACAATCGACCGGACAACCTTCGCGATCTCGAATGAGCTTGATTATCTCGGCACTGTTCGCGGTCGTATCGGTTGGCTCTGGACGCCCGAGGTTCTTGTTTTTGTAACTGGCGGTTTGGCTTATGGCAAAGCCTCGTCCTCTGTCAGCTACGTGACCACCAATCCCGCCTATCCAACCGCTTTTCTAAGTCCGACCTGGAGTTCCGCTGGTTCGTTTTCTGACACACGGTTCGGCTGGACCATCGGCGGTGGCGCTGAATGGAAATTGAACCGCAATTGGACGGCATCGGCGAGTTATCTCTTTTACGACCTCGGGGATGCCCGTTACGCGCTACCTGTAACCGGGAGTGTCGTGCTCCCCGCCGGGTCTCGATGGTTTTCTCAAACCTCGGATGTCTCGACGCAATTCAGCGGATCCATCATCCGTTTCGGGGTGAACTACCTGTTCAACTGACGTCGAAACGCAAAGCGCTAACACCTAGTCAACAAGTGTCGGCATCAAATGCACCATGCGATGGACTGCTATTATATCGATCATGCGAGCGGCGACGGTTATCGGCGCGTCTCCCGCGTATTAAAAGCGCAGAGTAACATTGAGGCTATATGAGAAGCCAAGATAGCAGCGGTCAATCTTCGGCCGGATTTTTACTACGTGCGTCGAGCTGGAGCCATAGGCGCATGGATAATCTTTAGCTCACCACTCAATGTTGATATCTGGGGTTCTCGTCTGCCTTAGCTTCGCCCTTCGAGCGCAATTGAAAGACCTCTGATG
>JAEXXW010000351.1 GCA_023405565.1 Pseudomonadota bacterium | reverse complement strand
GTCACGATTTCCACAGGCTCGGTTCGGCCGCTCGCTGCGACGCCGGCTATCGTCAGACCGTCGGACGGGCTGGTTTCCGGCCTGACGCCGCGGTTCGTCACGCCGCCAAGCGCTGGGGAGCGGGCGCCGGCCGCCGCAAGCCCCACACCTCTGCAATCTCTGGAGGCAACCGGGGCCGACCGTTTCGTGGCATTCGTGGCCTGGCTGGACCGGCTGTCGGAAATGGGGCTCGACGGCCAGGGGCTCGGTGAAATCGGTTTGAAGGATGGCGTGCTGAAGGTCGATGACTTGCGGACCGACAAGCATTGGACCTTCGAGCACATCAATTTTAGTGTGAATCGCCCGCGCGGCGGCGTCAGGGTTCTCATGAGCTCGGACGATGAGGAAAGGCCTTGGTCGCTGGCGGCGCTGATCCAGCAAAGCGGCGTTCAACGCAGAGCCATTCGCGTCAATCTGAATCGGGTTTCGACCAAGGACCTGTTCCTTGCGACACGCATTGGCGACGGACAATTCCAGGCCGATATTCCGCTCACCGGAGAACTGCGCGCCGAGATCGGTCCGGATTCCTTGCCGCGCGTTGTTGAAGGCAAGTTCACGGCAGGCGCAGGCATTCTTGGGGACCCGGCCGATATTGGCGGACATGTTCAGATCGACCACGCCGATCTGACCCTCGACTGGGATGCCAACCGGCGTAATCTCGCCATGCCGTTCCAGCTTCAGGCCGGTGCCAACCGCGTCACCTTGTTCAGCCGCTTTGAAGCCCCGAATGCGCCAGGTGAGCCATGGCGCGTCACTGTGGCGGGGGGCTCGATCGTGTTGAGCGATAGCGCCGATGATTCGCGGGCGCTGGTCCTTAACAAGATCATGCTGCGCGCCAATCTCGACCTCATGCGCCGGCGTATCGATCTCGTGCAGGGGGATGTGGGTGGCGCAGGCGTGGCCGGCTCGCTCAGCGGCAGCGTCGATTTCTCCGGGAGCGATCCGCGGCTCGCTGTCGGTCTTGCCATCACGCCGATGAGTTCGGACATTGCCAAGAGGGTCTGGCCGATCTTTGTGGCCACCAAGGTGCGCAACTGGGTCACCGAAAATCTGCATGCCGGCGACATCGAGCGCGTCGACATCGCCACGAACGCGCCGATTGAGACGCTGAAAGAGGGCGGACCGCCGATTCCATCGGATGGTTTGTCGGTCAATGTGACGGTGCGCAATGCGACGATCCGGCCAGTGACCGGTTTGCCGCCGATCACCGAGGCTGATCTGAAAACCAGCATCAAGGGCCGTCAGGTGGTTGTCAGTGTCGGTCGCGGCATCGTCGATCTCGGCAATGGCCGCAGGCTGACGCTGAGCAACGGCGTGTTTGAAGTGCCCGACACGCATCCAAAGGCGCCGCCGGCGCAGGCACGTTTCCGCATCGATGGACCTGTGCCCGTGGCGCTTGAGTTGCTCAACTCCGAAAGGCTTCGCGGGCAAGCCGCCATCCCGATGGATGCAAACAACAGCCGTGGCAATTTCAGCGGTCAGGTCACGGTCGGATTGCCGATCACCGCCGATCCTCCGCCCAACTCGACGCAATACACCATCAATCTCGACGTAGCCGGTTTTGCCGCAGACAAGATGGTGATGGGGCAGAAGATCGAAGCGCAGGCGCTGAAGGTCAGTGCCAACAATCAGGGCTATCAGATCCGGGGTGACGTCCGCATCAATGGAACGCCGGCGACGCTCGATTATCGCAAGACCAGCGACAGTCCCGACGCCGATGTGCGCGTGCACACGACGCTCGATGAAGCGGCGCGTGCGCGTTTCGGCTTTGCCACAGGATCGTCCTTGAGCGGGCCGGTTCCGGTGAAGATTGCCGGCAAGATTGCGGACAACAAGGATGTACGCTTGACGGTCGATGCCGATCTCACGCCATCCAAAATCGAAAATCTGTTGCCGGGCTGGGTGAAGCCGCCCGGTAAGGCAAACCGTGCGGCCTTCACGTTGATCAGCCGTGAAAAGTCCACCCGTTTTGAAGACATCGTTGTCGACGGTTCGGGCGCCAATGTGCGGGGAACAGTCGAGCTCGATGCGGCGGGTGATCTCATGTCGGCTGTGTTTCCGGTTTTCGCGCTGTCCGATGGCGACAAGGCGAGTGTGAAGGCTGAACGCGGTGGTGACGGCGTCATGCGCATCTCGATGCGTGGCGACGTTTATGACGGCCGTGGTTTCGTGAAAGCCTTCTTCGGCAGCGGAGAGGGAAGCGAGAAGCAGAAGACGGAGGCGATCGACCTCGATGTCGACGTTCGCCTTGGCGCCATCGCCGGTCATAACGGCGAAGCATTGCGTGGCGTCGACCTGAAAGTGTCGCGTCGCAACGGGCAGATCCGTACCTTCTCGCTCAATTCCAAGATCGGGCGTGACGCGGCCTTGACCGGCGAATTGCGCTCGTCGGCGCAGCGCAAGAACCTCATGTATTTCGAGGCGCATGACGCCGGTGCACTGATGCGTTTCACCGACACCTATCCGCGCATGCATGGCGGCCAGATGTGGGTGGCGATGGATGCGCCGACGGCCGATCAGGCGCCGCAGGACGGCATTGTCAATTTCCGTGATTTCTGGGTCCGCGGTGAGCCGTCGCTCAGCAATGTCGTCGGGGCTGCGCAGAACGATTCACGTGGCGTTGAGTTCACGCGTATGAAAGTCGATTTCACGCGCACGCCCGGAAAGCTGCAGGTCAAGGAAGGTGTGGTGCGTGGTCCGACCGTTGGCGCGACGGTCGACGGCACGATTGACTTTGCCAAGAATGACGTGCGGATGCGCGGCACGTTCGTGCCGCTTTATGGTTTGAATAATGCGCTGGGACAGATTCCGATCGTTGGTCTGTTCCTTGGCGG
>JAEXXW010000088.1 GCA_023405565.1 Pseudomonadota bacterium | reverse complement strand
TGTCTACGCCCATGCCTCGCAATCAGTGGCCGTTGCACAAGTGGATAAGGAATATTCCGCGGTCGATTCGGCTGGCGACAAGGTACTGGCAGAAGCGAACGAGGGGCATTGCCCAGGATGTGTGCCGACGCTTCTACCATCCTCGCTATCGGCTGATTTGCAGCTTCTCGCCGTGAGCAGCACGGCCTTATGTGCGGCTTATCAAGCGGCGAAACAGCAAATCAAAACGGATCCTCCCCCTCCAAGATCCTGATCGGATGATGATGTCCGGCCTCGATACCGGGCGGTCCGGCGCTTGATATCAACGTGGCTGACCGTTGGCATGTCGGCTCGACCAGGCTCCACATTGGTATGGTTTCCGGGATACCGCATCATCACGCGCGTTCTTTGTGCCGACAGAAGTCGTTGCGTCCTTGCGGGCTTCAACATTTGCATGGGGAAGCTGGGCTGCTCTGAAAGAGGGAGCCGGCTCCCGGTGCTGGTAGAACTGCCCTGATTGCAGGGCAGTGAATGTCGGGATGACAAACTGAAAGCGTACAAGCCTGCCAAAATCCAAATCGAGACACCATTTCGAGGCGGCGCTTCGATCGAGACAGGACGTTAGACGTGACAGAAAAGCTTCGTTTGGACATTCCGCTTCTGCTGCCGGGCATCCCCGACGCTGATGATGCCTGCGTTTCGCGGCTGATCTCGGAGATACGCGATCGCGCGGGCATCGAGGACGCGCACATGACCGCGGCCCGTCCCGGCGAGCCCGCACAACTCTGTGTCCATTACGACCCCGACGTCGTGCCGCTGCCGCGCATCCGCGAACTCGTGAGCAGCGTGGGAGCGAGGATCACCGAGCGGTTCGGTCATGCCCTCTGGCAGGTGGACGGTATCGTTAATCAGCGTCAGGCGCGCACAATTGGCGCATCTCTTCGTGCATTGCCGGGAATTCTGGAGGCCGAGGCCAGTGCAGGGGGAGTGGTCCGTGTCGAATTCGATCGGGAGCGGACGTCGGAGGTGGCCATTCGTGACGCGCTGGCAGGGATGGGCATCACGCTGGCAGGGGTTGCCGCCGGCTTGCCGTCGGTGGCGCGAGATGAACATGCAGGCCACGATCACGGCGACAAGAAGCATGTCCATGGGCGAGAAGAGGGTGAAGCACACGAACACGCGCATGGTGCGCTTCTGGGACCCAACACCGAACTGATTTTCTCGCTTGTTTGCGGTGCCTTGCTGGTGGTCGGCTACGCCATTGAAAAGCTGGTCAGTGCTGCGCCGGGCTGGTTGCCAACAGCCCTTTACATTGGAGCCTATTTCTTCGGTGGATTTTATACTCTTCGCGAGGCGATCGACAATCTCCGCCTCAAGAAGTTCGAGATCGATACGCTGATGCTGGTGGCTGCGGCAGGTGCGGCGTCGCTCGGCGCCTGGGCGGAAGGCGCTCTGCTGCTGTTCCTGTTCAGCCTTGGTCACGCGCTTGAGCATTATGCGATGGGCCGTGCCAAACAGGCGATTGAGGCGCTGGCCAAACTCGCGCCGCGTACTGCCAATGTGCGGCGCAACGGTGAAATCCGGGACGTGCCGGTCGAGGATCTGCTGGTCGGCGACATCGTCATCGTTCGTCCCAACGAGCGGCTTGCGGCCGACGGTTTTGTGGTCAAGGGAACGTCCAGCATCAATCAGGCACCGGTGACCGGCGAAAGCATTCCGGTCGACAAGCACCCCGTCGAAGATGTTGCGGCGGCGCGCGCCAGGCCGAATTCGGGCGGTGCTGCCTCGCGTGTTTTCGCTGGTACGATCAATGGGGCAGGTGCGATCGAGGTAGAGGTTACGCGTCTTTCCAACGACACGGCTCTTGCCAAAGTCGTGCGGATGGTCAGCGAGGCAGAAACACAGAAATCTCCCACCCAGAGATTCACCGATCAATTCGAACGCATCTTTGTGCCTGCGGTGCTGGCGCTTGCGTTTATCCTTCTCTTTGCGTTCGTGGTGATCGACGAGCCGTTCAGGGACAGTTTCTACCGCGCCATGGCGGTGCTGGTGGCGGCCAGTCCGTGCGCACTTGCCATCGCGACCCCGAGTGCTGTGCTGTCCGGCGTGGCGCGCGCGGCGCGTGGCGGCGTGCTGGTCAAGGGAGGTGCACCGCTGGAAAATCTCGGTTCGTTGCGTGCGATCGCTTTCGACAAGACGGGGACTTTGACCGAGGGGCGTCCACGTATCACTGACATCGCGCCGATGGAGGGCGTCTCGGACGATGAATTGCTGCGGGTCGCTGTTGCGGTGGAACGGCTAAGCGATCATCCCCTTGCGGAAGCGATCGCACGCGACGGACGTGAGCGGTTGGGTGGGCGCGATATTCCGGAAGCACGCGACCTGAAGAGTCTCACCGGACGCGGTGTGATTGCGACACTTGGCAGTGACACCGTGTGGATCGGCAAGGCCGAAATGTTCGGTTCCGACGGTATTGCGCCGCTTGGCAAGGAAGCGGCCGATGCGATTGACAAGCTGCGCGCGGCCGGCCGCACAACCATGATTGTCCGCCGTGGCGACAGCGATCTGGGCGTGATCGGACTGATGGATACGCCCCGCGCCGCCGCACGCGCAGCTCTTGAGCGGCTGCGGAAACTCGGTATCACGCGGATGATCATGATCTCCGGCGACCATCAGAAGGTGGCGGAAGCGATCGCCAAGGATGTCGGACTCGACGAGGCCTGGGGTGACCTGATGCCCGAAGACAAGGTCGAGGCGATCCGAAAGCTGCGCGCGCAGGACAAGGTTGCCATGGTCGGTGACGGTGTGAACGATGCGCCGGCGATGGTCAGCGCGACGGTCGGCATTGCGATGGGCGCTGTGGGATCTGACGTGGCGCTTGAGACTGCGGATGTGGCTCTGATGGCCGATGATCTCGGGCATCTGCCATTCGCGGTAGGACTCAGTCGTCAGACCCGGTCGATCATCCGTCAGAATGTCTTTGTGAGCCTGGGTGTCGTCGCATTGCTTGTGCCGGCAACGATCCTCGGCTTGGGCATTGGTCCGGCCGTGGCGATGCACGAAGGATCGACGCTCATTGTCGTGTTCAACGCACTGCGTTTGCTGGCGTATCGCGATAACAACGGATCCTGACGCACTCGTTTCAATTGACGAGGGATGCCGCGCCCGGACAATTTGCGACGCGGCACGACGTCAGGTTGGGATGGCTGAATCGGGCTTGGGAAAGGCGAAGACGTTGCATCGTAACAGCGGAACATGGCGGAGGGTGGTTCAATTGCTGCGGCGATCCGTTGCCATTGTCTGTCTGCTTGTCCTGTTCATCGATGCTGGCGTCCATTTCCGTTCTCATGCCATCGAGTCATTCAAAGCAACAACAATGGAGACTTCGGCTGGAGACGATTCCAGCCAACACAGTGTCGTTGTTGAACAGGGTCATTGCCATTCTTGCATGTCGTCGACCCCGGATTGCCCAGGGCTTGCCCGCTGTAGTCAAGTTGCCGGTCTCTCGACGGCGACATGCTTTGGCTACGCCATACACTGGCTTGTGACGTTCGATCCTCCGCCTCCTCGCTGATTGTTGGGTGTCAGCTTCGAAAAGCAGCTACGTCGCGAAAGCTGACCCTGCAGCGCAGCGGGTGCGTTTGATCCGATAGCCGGATCGCGCGCCACCTTCCAATACATCCAGTTCCTCGCTTGACGCGAGATGGCGTCCTTTCGGACGGGTGGGATCAATCATGCTCAGAAATACATTGGTGGACACCACCCTCTTTACGGAGCGGTCTCATGGCGGTCCTGTTGATTGGGACAGCCAGCGTATTCGCAGATGGCGCGGGATGTCCGCAAGATATTGCCGTTCGAAAGGCGAGCTGGAATATGAATTCACGCTCGCCCGCAATGCACATCGCGTCGTGTTCCTGGATCTTGTGCGTGCGGCAGGAGAGATCGTTGTCGAGAGACTTGCGCCGATCCGGACGAAGGAGTTACGCGACAAGCTGCTGTTTGCTCCGGCTGGCTGTCAGGTGCAGGGCTGGGCCCATCTGTTCAAGCCGGCGTCGCTGATTGTTCTTGAGCTGGATCCCGACGTTTTCGGCGGTTTGTCAGAACTGCCGCCGCTATTTGGATCCGTTGATCCGATGATGCGATCAATCCTGCTTCAATATCGTTCGATACTTCTCGATGAGCCGGGGTACGACGATTCCTATATTCAAGCCTTGGGACACATATTGTCGGTTGAGCTTGGTCGGGCTGCAAAACGTGAAGTGAAAGAAAATCCATCGGCGGGGCTGACATCGCTCCAATTGAGAAAGGCGATTGCCTATATCGATGACAGGCTCGATCAAAGCTTGTCAGTGAGTGATGTCGCCTCTCAGCTCAACATGAGCCAATTCCACTTTACCAGAATGTTCCGGCA
>JAEXXW010000048.1 GCA_023405565.1 Pseudomonadota bacterium | reverse complement strand
GCGCTCTCGGCGCTCGAAGTGCCGGTGGAATGGCACATTTCGTCCGGTATCGGACACGGGATCGACCAGGAGGGGCTGCGCCATGGCGGCGAATTTCTGGCTCGCCGATTCGGCCTCTGATGATCTCCCGGCCTTTGGGCGGCCCGGCACCGGGCGCCTCAAAGGCCGGAAACTCCTGCATTTTTACGCATACGCGGTAAGCGCCCACAATACCTTCACATTCTCGTCACGCTCCCCTATCATGACTGCGTTATCGCGGTGCTTGAAAGGAGCGCCATCGCTTGAACGTCCACGTTTCGCACGGCGGCTTTCCGGCTCTGGTGTTAAACGCCGACTTCCGCCCGTTGAGCTATTACCCGCTGTCGCTGTGGTCCTGGCAGGACGCGATCAAGGCGGTGTTTCTGGAACGCGTCAATATCGTTGCCAATTACGATCACGCTGTCCGGTCGCCCAGCTTCGAGATGAAGCTCCCGAGCGTGGTCTCCCTCAAGACCTTCGTCAAACCGTCGGCCTATCCGGCATTCACACGCTTCAACGTTTTTCTGCGCGACAAGTTCGCCTGCCAGTATTGCGGCTCCGACGACGACCTCACGTTTGACCATCTGGTTCCACGCTCGCATGGCGGCCTGACCACGTGGGATAATGTCGTTGCCGCCTGCTCTCCCTGCAATCTGCGCAAGGGCAGCCTCACCATGGCGCAGGCGAACATGTACCCGTCACAGATGCCATTCCAGCCTACCGTGCAGCATCTGCACCGCAACGGCCGGCTTTTCCCGCCGAACTATCTGCACGAAAGCTGGATGGACTATCTCTATTGGGACACGGAACTGGAGCCGTAACCGGACGTTCGCCCAGCCGTCGCTTGCCGCTTCGAACAAAAGCTTTCGAAACACGAACGATATCCACTTCGCTTGCAAACGATGCAGATATCTGCGGCGTCATTGGCCGCCGCGGATGGAAATCGTGGATATATCCTCAGCCCCATCGTAGACCTATTGACCGAGCGCACGCCTCGCCTTCGGAAGTGCGAAAACATGATCCAGCCTCCCCGTCTTTATCTTTATCTCGATGCCGTCGCGCGGGCCGGCTCGATCCGCAAGGCCGCGGACAAACTGCGTGTCGCTTCCACGGCTCTCAATCGCCGCATTCTGGAATTCGAAAAGGAGATCGGAACACCGATCTTCGAACGGCTGCCGCGCGGCGTGAGGCTGACAGCCGCGGGTGAAGTGCTGATCGCAACGATCCGGAGAAGCCTCTCCGACCTCGCGTCGGCCGCTTCGCAGATCGAGCAATTGCGTGGTCTTGTTCGTGGCACCGTGCGCATCGCCAGCGCGGAATCGGCGGCAAACGATCTTCTTCCCAAAACCATCGCGCGCTACCAGGAACGCTATCCCGGCGTGCGTTTCCAGATGCAGGTGGGCTCCACGGCACCCCTGATGGCGGCATTGATCGCTGACGAAGCCGATCTGCTGCTGGCGCATGATCCGCCAAGTTCGGACATGCTCAACATCATCGAAAGCATCAAACAACCGCTCTGCGCCATGATGCGGCCGGATCATCCGCTGGCAATACGGACGACGTTGCGGCTTGCTGATTGTCAGCCCTACCCCGTTGCATTGGGAGCGGCACCATTCGGCAGCCGCAAGCTGATCGACACCTTGCTGACCAAATCGCGATTGTCGCTCCGCGTTGTCATGGAGGCCAATGCCGTTCAGCCGCAGAAAATGTTCGCGCGTGACACGGACACGATCTGTTTTCAGTATCAGGTCGGCACTTTGCGGGAAGCGCGCGAGAACGAACTGGTCTCCATTCCGCTTATCGATCCGGACCTGACCAAAGGGCGTCTCGTCCTGGCCTCCCGGGCGGGCCGGCTCCTGCCCATTCCGGCCGCCAGTTTTGTCGAAACGCTGAAAGCCGCACTCAGCCGCGCGCCGCACGATTCAGCCGTCCCTTCGCGCGCAGCCAAGGGAGGAAAAAGAGTGAGATCAAAATGATCTCACTCTGAGCGAAACATAGTTCTATGCGATTTCGGTGCGCTGCAGCAGACTGCCGTCATCATGCGTGCCAATATCTTTCGACTGTCTATGGCTCACCCTGGCGACCTCTCAGCCCTCGATCGGCTGATCGCCGAAGGCCTTGTTCGCGCTGATGAAATTGTCGCCGTCATCGGCAAGACCGAAGGCAATGGCGGGGTCAATGACTTCACCCGCGGCTATTTCACCCAGAGCCTCATGGCCCTTCTGAGCCGGCACCTTCGCGAGCCGGCCGACGCGCTGATCAAGCGAATCCCCTGCGTTCTGTCCGGTGGCACGGAAGGCGTGCTGAGCCCGCATTATGTGGTGCTGAGCCGGGGCGGCGCGCCGCTGAAGACACCCGCCAATACCCCGGCGCTGGCAATCGGCACGGCCATGAGCGCTCCCGTCCCAGTCAATGAGATCGGCCGGATGGCGCATGCGCGCAGCGTCGCCGGCGCTGTCCGGGCGGCCATGGAGCAGGCTCATATCGCCAGCACAGGCGACGTTCATTTCGTCCAGGTCAAATGCCCCTGTATCACCTCCGCCCGCGCCGAAGCGGCAAAGGCGCAGGGCCAATCCCTCATCTCATCCGATCCCAATCGCTCGATGGCCGCGGCACGCGCCGCAGGCGCATTTGGCGTCGCGCTGGCACTCGAAGAAACCAAGGACAGCGAAGCGCATGACATGGCGTTGTTGCAGGACTTCGAAACCTATTCGACACGCGCAAGCATCTCGTCAGGCATCGAGGTGGAAGCCAATGAAGTGATTGTGCTGGGCAACAGCCATTGGTGGTCCGGCGACCTGCAGATCGCCCACCGGCCGATGCGCGACGCACTCGACATCGGCGCCATTGTCGCCATGCTGGCGGATCTCGGCATCAATGCCATGCCGCAGGTCGGCGCGGACGATCGCTCGCGCCTGCAGGCCGTGTTCGTCAAATGCGAACCGGACCGGCGCGGAAAAATCCGCGGCCATCGTCATACCATGCTCGACGACACCGACATCAACGCCCAGCGCCACATACGCGGTGCGCTGGGCGGCCTTGTCGCCGGTGTGATCGGCGACAGCCGCATCTTCGTGTCCGGTGGCGCAGAACATCAAGGCCCCGATGGCGGCGGCCTGATCGCGGCCATCGCGGAGCGACGCTCTCACAACGGAGATATCCCATGCGCATCGTGATCGTCGGCGCCGGCGTTGCCGGCTGCATCATGGCCCGGACGCTGTCGCAATTGCCCGACGCGGACGTGGTCTGCCTTGAACGCGTGGCGCGCGACGATCATTCCGAGTCCGGGACGGGGCTGAATATCGGACCCAATGCCGTTCAGGCCCTGCGATTGCACGACCCGGTCCTGGCAGAAGCAATCACAGATTCGAGTTTCTCGTGGCGGACCTGGAAAGTCTCGCTGACCGACGGCACGAAACTGTTCGATCTGCCGATGACGAATGTCGCCAACAACGACGGCTGGCGCATTCGCTGGTCCGAATTGTATCGCGTGCTGCG
>JAEXXW010000734.1 GCA_023405565.1 Pseudomonadota bacterium | reverse complement strand
GTCCCAGACCGACCGCAGCAACGATCGCGCCGGCAGACATCTCACGCTCGACGACCAGCCGGCACAGGATCAGCAACCGCGTCTCGTTGGCCAGCAGCTTCAGCATCTGCGCGGCTTCGGCGGCGCGTTCTTCCAGTCTCTCCAGCATGGCGGCAGCCGGGCGGGCCATCTGCATCGCTCCTTCATCATATATTGCTAAATTAGAATATGATAATATAATAGTCAAGAGATGGATGAGAGAAATCAGGAGACTGCGATGTCTGCAAAACCGAGGATCAAGGCGTTTTTCGACGAGCCGACCAATACGATCAGCTATCTCGTGTCCGATCCGCAGGGCGGACTTGGCGCCGTGATCGATCCGGTTCTCGACTACGATCACCGTACCGGCAAAGCCGATATGCGGTCCGCCGACGCTATTCTCAGGTATGCGGAGGATGCGGGCGTGACCATTGCATGGGTACTGGAAACCCATGCGCATGCCGATCATCTGTCGGGGGCGCCCTATATCAAATCCAGGACCGGAGCCAAGGTGGCGATCGGCGAGCATATTCGCGATGTGCAGCGCATCTTCCGGCCGGTCTTCAATGCGACCGACGTGTCAGGCGACGGCGGTGAATTCGATCGTCTGCTGGTGGACGGCGAGACGCTGACGATCGGCAACCTTGAGGTCGAAGTGATCCACACGCCGGGACATACACCGGCATGCGTGTCCTACAAGATCGGTGACGCTGTGTTCGTTGGCGACACCTTGTTCATGCCCGATTACGGTACGGCACGCGCTGACTTCCCGGGCGGAAGCGCGCGTACGCTCTATCGTTCGATCCGGCGTTTGTTGTCTTTGCCACCGGAAACCCGGCTGTTCATGTGTCACGATTACAAGGCGCCGGGGCGCGACAGCTATGCCTGGGAAACCACTGTTGCGGAGGAAAGAGCGCGTAACGTCCATGCGAGCGAGCATGTGGACGAGGACGAGTTCGTCGCCATGCGCGAGCGCCGCGATGCAACGCTGGCGGCACCGCTTCTGCTGCTGCCGTCAATCCAGGTGAATATCCGCGCCGGAAAATTTCCGCCGGCGGAGTCGAATGGCGTCCACTATCTCAAAATACCGGTCAAGATCGCCTCGTGAATCGGCGAGCGAAGACCTGGGTGAGAAGACCTGGGTGACATGAGGGCGATGCCGGCATCCGGTGGATTCCGGCAAGAGTGAGTTTGGGGCTCGTCCAGATACAGACTGACAGCCCGTTTCGATGGATTCAAAACGGACTGTCAGATTTCCGTAAGCCGATTGCGCTCAGATCATGCGTAGCACAGAAACCGCCAGCACGGCCTGGGCTGCGAAGCCGACCAGGAACGCGAGCGTGCGGAAGACGGGAAGACCGAACGCATAGACGATGGCGTGTGCGAGGCGTGCCCAGAAATAGACCGCACAGGCGATCACAGTCGCATTGGTCGAGCGTCCAAGCGTATCGAGGATCAGCACCAGCGGCGCGAACACGACGAGATTGTCGACCGCATTGGTATGCGCAAAATACAGGCGCTGCGCCCAGGGCGATTGCGGTGTGTCCTTGGGCGAAGGATTGGCCATCGTTCCCATCAGGCCGCGGACTTTGATGCGATCCAGCATGTAGGGCACCCATAGCAGGCCCGTCAGGATGCAGGTCATCGTCAGCCAGAACAGTTCTTTGGACACGGTCGCCTCCGTTGCGATTCCTCAACGCACGGCATCATACCGCGCCAGTGTAACAGGACGAAAGCCCCATCCTGATCTGTCGGGCCTGCTTGTCTCGAGAGTTTTCAGGGAGGTACGTTATTTACGACCGCACCTTCACGTAACTTCCCGGAGCATCCTCGATCGGCGTTAGCTTGCCGCCGCCGGGCTGGCGCGCCCAGACCCGCTCGTCGCTCTGCTTCTTGATCCACTCCAGCCAGTCCGGCCACCACGAACCAGGATGCTCGGTGGCTTTCTTCAGCCATGCCTCGACATCTGTCCCCGTTGGCTTGGGGCCGATCCAGTATTGATATTTGCCTTTCGAAACCGGGTTGACCACGCCGGCAATGTGTCCCGAGCCCGAGAGAACGAAGCGGACAGGACCGCCGAAAAATTTCGAGCCGACAAGAACCGATTTGGCCGGCGCGATATGATCCTCGCGCGTTGCGAGATTGTAGACTGGCACTTTCACTTTCTTCAGATCAAGCAAGACATTGGCCACCGTCATCCGGCCGCCGGTGAGGGCATTGTTGAGATAGCAATTGCGCAGATAGAAGGAATGGTTGGCCGCCGGCATGCGCGTGGCGTCCGCGTTCCAGTAGAGAAGGTCGAACGGGAAGGGCGTCTTGCCCCGCAGATAATTGTTGACGACGTAAGGCCAGATCAAATCGTTCGAGCGCAACAGGTTGAACGCCGTCGCCATTTTCTGGCCTTCGAGATAGCCAAGGCTTTGCATGCGCTTGTCCAGCGCATTCAGTTGATCCTCGTCGACGAAGACTTTCAGGTCGCCGGCATGCGTGAAGTCAACCTGCGCGGCAAAGAAGGTTGCCGACTTGATCCTGTTGTCATTGGTCGCGGCCATGTAAGCGAGCGTGACGGCAAGCAATGTGCCCCCGACGCAATAGCCCGCGCTATGGACCTCGGTCTCGCCGGTGACCTGTTCGATGACCTCGATCGCGGTGAGGGGGCCTTCACGCATGTATTCGGCAAAGCCCTTCTGCGCGAGCCGTTCGTCAGGATTGACCCAGGAGATGACGAAGACCGTGATGCCCTGATCGACGCACCATTTGATGTAGGATTTTTCCGGGGTCAGATCGAGCACATAGAATTTGTTGATCCATGGCGGTACGATCAGGAGCGGCGTCTTCAGCACCGTTTCGGTCGACGGCGAATATTGAATGAGCTGCATCAGCTCATTCTGGTAGATGACCTTCCCGGGTGTGAGCGCCAGGTTGCGGCCGACCTCGAACATCGTCGGGTCCGACTGGCGGATTTTGAAATTGCCGGATGGATCGATGTCCTCGGCCAGCATGGCCATGCCACGGACGAGATTATCGGCGTTCGAGGTGAGTGTCTCGCGTAGCAATTCGGGATTGGTCAGGACGAAATTCGAAGGCGAGATCGCGTTGGCAATCTGCTTGACGTAAAACTCGGCCTTCTGTCGCGTATGCGGGTCGAGCGTATGTGCGTCGGCAACCAGCCGCTCGCTCCATTGGACTGTCAGCAGATAAAGCTGTTTCAGGAACAGGAAGAATTGATTGGTTGTCCATTCCGGGTCGGCGAAACGCTTGTCCTTTGGATCGGAGACCGTCGTCGTCGGCACGTCTTCGCCGCTCATGCGCCTTGCGGTATTGCCGAAGAGATCGAGATAGGCGCTGCCGAGCTTAGTCTGAATCTCGACTGCTCGCTCGGGATCGGAAAGCCAATACTCGGCGACCTGGCTGAGTGTCTTGATGGCATCACCGACCTGATCGGGAATATCGACC
>JAEXXW010000733.1 GCA_023405565.1 Pseudomonadota bacterium | reverse complement strand
AAATAGACATGTGCAGCACCGCTGCTTTGTGCCGTCCTCTTGGGGGACGACTTTGCCGACCGTTCAATGGAAGCCGTATCCTGAGCTGAGGCCGGCATCGCAATCGCCAACATCAGCGCTACAATGGGCAAAAACGCCCAGTTCCGAAAGCTCCCCCTCATCGGACCGATGCTCCGCATTCTGTTCATGGCTCGGTCCGCGTCCTCGAGAACCGCCCGCCGACACACCCCGTTTACAATGCGTCGCCTACGAAACGCCACATTGCTGGAACGTTTTCAACGTGAAGGTTAGACTGTGTTGCTGCGATGCCACGTCAATTTCTAGTATATTCCGGGGATCAGGCGCGCCGTCCGTTGCATGTAGGCACGATAATCCTCCCCGAACGTGTCCAGCATCATCTGCTCCTCCCGGCCGACCCGGAATAGGAACAGAGTACCGAAGCCGACGATTCCCGCAGGGCCGGCGATCCAGTTCGGCAACAGCAGCAACTGAGCGACCGCCCACATAAAAAAAGCTGTGTACATGGGATGCCGCACGTAAAGGTAGAGACCCTTGGTCACGAGGACATGTTTTTCGCGCACCTCCAGCGAATCGGACCAGTTGCGCCCCAATTCCTTGTGGACACGGAAGAAAAGCCAGAGTGACGCGGCAAAGACGAACGTGCCGAGCCAGGCCAGGATCGGCTGGAAGGGATAGTCGGCGAATCGCGGCACGCCGGAGAAGACATAAACGCAAGGAATAACGCCTAACCCCATGAAGGAGCAGGTTAAAAGCAGCTTCTCCAGAGGCGTGCGATTGTTGATGCGGGTGGTGGTTTTCCACGACCGCTTCTGGTGCGGCAGCCGAATCACGAACCAGGAAACCGCGCCAATCACGAGAATGGCTTTGGCGAGGTCGGGCGTCATGGCGCTTTGGTCCTTTGTACTTGAAAAGATTGAGTTTCCGCCTCGATCAGAGCGCCGTCAGGCGCGAAACGGGCGACGATCGTTTCCGGCTTCATGACCCGGGTCTCGAGGCGCAGCGGGCCGCAACAGATCATGTAATAGTCGTAGAAGTAGCGTTTCTCGTTCCCCATGACCAATTGACGATGCAAACGGAAGAAGTTCGCCTTGAATCGTCTATAGGTCGCGGCCTCCAGCATGTCGCGGATATGCACACGACGGATCAGCGGTCGATCCGTCGGCGGCAGTTTCAGCGCCACCAGCGGATCGACCTTATAGAAGCTGATCGGATCCGCCATCGTCTGGTACTCGACCCAGAAAATAGCGGGATTGGCCGACACGCGGGCAACCGCCTCCCGCATCCAGCCACCTTTGGGATGGAAGGCGATCTTCAATAGCGACGAGCCGGTGGAGAGCAGATAAAGGCGCTCGCCGTTTTTGCCGAAATCCGGAACGCGTTGCAGCGCGCGATCGACGACGGCGATCTTCAGCGCGCAGCCAAGGCTATGGGCGGCAAAAACCACCTCGTCGTAGCCCCCCTTCTGCAAAACCTCGGCAAGCGATCTGGCGAAATCATCGAGTCGCTCATCCAGGCCCGCGCGTTTTCGGTGGACCAGCTCGTGCGCGAAGATCCAGTCATCCATCATGTAGTCGAGCAGCAGAAAACGGCCCGGCCAGACGATCAGGCCGGAGAAAATCGCCAGCGCGATCAATGGCCCGGACAGGTACGGAAGCGGCAATCCGAGCCCGGTCAGCAGCGTCGCCACGTAGATCGCCAGCGCCGCAAAGCCCAGCAGCAGGAAGACCGGATAAAGAAAAAACAGCCCGTAACGCCAGTTCACCGCGAGATAGCGGAAGGCGGTGCCGGTCAGCAGGAAATCTCCGAACGCCACGACGCTCCGCAGCACCCGCCGCCAGGCAGGACGGCCAAAATCGCTGATGACGATGTCGTGCCACAGGAGCGACCGGTATTCGGCATCGGTCGACCAGTTCGGCCCATGCGCTGCAATTCTCCACAGGCCGACCCGGCCGTCCGCAGACATCTCCAGCGGCCCGACCTCGGCCGTGGCTGACCACGCCTTCCCCGAGCGGGCCAGCTCCCGAATATACCGCTCATGCTGACGCTGGGGCGGAATCGGCTCATAGCCGCCCAAAAAGAAGACGCAGCGCCGTTTGACCCTTGGTTCGCTGATAATTGCTCGCTCCATCGTCCACCGCCGCCGGAAGGCGCGCCTGCTGTTAGGGAATTGGGCCTCTTTGCACAAGGGAGGGGCACAGAAAGCCGCGGATGACGCGGCGCCGTTGAACTTGCGCCCCGCCTTCGGTATAGGGCTTCAAATCCCAAAAACGGCAGACTTTAGCCGTCCCCTTCCCTGGGCTGACAGCCGCCTGCCCGTGATCCTTGAGAGCACAGATGTCCACCACGTTCGATAAAGTCGCCGATATCATTGCCGAGACGTGCGATATTCCCCGCGATACGATCACGCCGGAAAGCCATGCCATCGACGATCTGAAGATCGACAGTCTCGATTTTCTGGACATCGCCTTCGCCATCGACAAGGCCTTCGGGATCAAGCTGCCGCTCGAGCAGTGGACCCAGCAGATCAACGACGGTCAGGCAACCACCGACCAGTATTTCGTCCTGAAAAACCTGTGCGCCCGCATCGACGAACTGATCGCGGCGAAGAATTCTGCCTGAGACGGGTCGGGATGACCGGGACCAGTCGCGTTTCATTGTCCTTCCGGCACTGGGCAGGCATCCATGCGGCTTGAATATTTTCAGATGCTGGAT
>JAEXXW010000728.1 GCA_023405565.1 Pseudomonadota bacterium | reverse complement strand
TTCGCCGATTGCTCCAGAAGCTGGGCCGCGCCGCGGATGCCGGAGAGTGGATTTTTGATCTCGTGCGCCAGCATGGATGCGAGTGCGCTGACCGATCGCGCCGCCCCCCGATGGGTCAACTGACGATCCATTTTGTCGGCAATCGTCCGTTCCTGGAGCATCACGACCACATGTCCGGGACGTTCCGGGAGCGGCGCGACATAAAGATCGACAATATGTTCGCCGGGATTGCGCGGGGTCGAGAGATCGACACGATATTCGTTGACCGCGCCACCATGCTCGCGCACCTGCTCGACGAGCGACAGCAATGGGCTGCCGAACGGGATCAACTCGCGCAGCAAATGCCGTTTCAGGACAGGAACGGACACTTCGAAGAACGCTTCGGCGGCGACATTGGCATCGACGATCTTGCCGTCGGAGGCGACGACCACGACCGGTAACGGCAATGCGTTGACGATGGCATCCGGTGACCCAGGCGTGGTCCGGATTGCGGATTCGATATTCATGCCGCATCCCTCCATGAAGCTGATGGTTGCCCCGCCATTGTTTCGAACGCATCGAAAGCCTCATGCAGCAGACGCAGTGTCTCCTGCGGCGTTTCGGCTGTCAGCACTTTCACACGCGTATCCTTGATCTGTTCGAGTGTTGCGCCGGTGTTTTCGCCAGCGACATCGATGGCTGCGGCGAGATGCTTTCGCGCATGGCGGCGGCCGATCTCGATGCCATGGTGTTCAATCATGTCGTCGTAAAGCGCTGCGGTGATGGCCCGCTGCTTCTGCAGCGGAGGATCGCTTTCCTCGGCTCCGCCGCTCAACTGCCTTGCGATCGCGCCGGGAAGCCACGGGCGGCCGAGGGCTGCGCGACCCACCATCACAAGGTCCGCGCCGGATTTGGCAAGCGCACAGCGTGCGCCATGAACGCTCGTAATATCGCCGTTGACGACAACCGGAATCGAGACCGCTTGCTTGACCGCGTTCACCGCTGCCCAATCGGCCGTTCCTTTGTAGAACTGGTTGCGCGTGCGGCCGTGAACCGTCACAAGCCTCACACCGGCATCTTCCGCACGCTTCGCCAGTTCGGGCGCATTCATGCAATCGCGGTCCCAGCCGAGCCGCATCTTCAGCGTGACCGGCACCGACACCGCGCCAACGGTTGCTTCGATCAGTGTCATGGCATGGTCGAGATCGCGCATCAGCGCCGAGCCGGATTGCCCGTTGATCACATGCTTGGCCGGGCAGCCCATATTGATATCGATGATCTGGGCGCCGGAGGCTTCGGCGATCCGTGCGCCCTCCGCCATCCAGTGCGCCTCACAGCCGGCGATCTGCAGCGCATGGATCGCCACACCCTGGCCATTGGCCCGCAAGACGGCATCGCGACGTCCTTCAGCGAGCTTTGAGGTTGCCACCATCTCGGATACGACAAGGCCGGCGCCCAGCGCTTCGGCCAGCCGTCTGAAAGGAGCATCGGTGACCCCCGACATCGGGGCCAGCACGACGCCGTTCGGAAGGATCTGGTTGCCGACACTGATGGTCGTGCCGTTAACGGTGGTACTCATAATGGCACGTTCTGATTAAAAAATGGGCTTACCATGTAGTGCATAGAGTTTAGCCAAATCCAACCTTGACACAAGTGCTGCAGTGCAAAAAGCGCTACTTTCTATGCATGACACCCCAACATGTTTCTGTGAGCCGGTAAGCCGATGATGTCGAACTGTGTCGCCCTGGTGGTCGCGGCGGGCCGCGGAAGCCGCAGCGGTGAAGGAATCCCCAAACAATACAGGTCCTTAGCGGGACAATCGGCGCTCTACCGGAGCCTGAAACTCCTGACCGAAATCCCGGGATTGAAGGCCGTACAGGTGGTGATCCATCCGGACGATCAGGAGCTCTACCAAAATGTCGCAGGTAGCTTCGAACTGCCGCCGCCGGTATTCGGTGGCTCCACGCGGCAAGAATCCGTGCTGGCAGGCTTGGTGGCGCTGGAAGCGGCAAACCCGGATTATGTGCTGATCCACGATGCAGCGCGGGCTTTTGCCACACCGGACCTGATCCGGCGTGCAATAGAAGCAGGCAAGAAAGCCGGAGCAGCCGTTCCTGCACTCCCCGTCATCGATACCATCAAGGTTGTCGATGCGGCCGGCGTGATCCTGCGCACCGTTGATCGCAACGAGTTGCGCGCCGTGCAGACGCCTCAGGCCTTTGCCTTCGGCCTGCTGCTCGACGCACATCGGCGCGCGCAGCGCGAAGGCCGAAACGATTTCTCCGACGACGGCGCATTGGTGGAATGGGCGGGCCTTCCGGTTTCGACATTCCCCGGCGAACAGACGAATATCAAACTCACCACCCCTGACGATTTCATGAGAGCTGAAGCGATGCTGCGTGACGACCTGTCTGACATTCGAACCGGCATGGGCTTTGACGTGCATCAGTTCGGCCCCGGCGATCATGTGACGCTGGGCGGCGTCCGTATTCCGCACGATCATGGTCTATCCGGCCATTCCGATGCCGATGTAGTGCTGCATGCGCT
>JAEXXW010000714.1 GCA_023405565.1 Pseudomonadota bacterium | reverse complement strand
GCCTTACGACACGTCGGTGGCGATGGTGCGGCTGGTCTTTGCCGGAATTTTCGACAGATACCCAAATCTCCGGATCATCACCCATCATCTGGGCGGCATGATCCCATATTATGATGGGCGCGTCGGGCCGGGACTTGAAGTCCTGGGTGCGCGCACGACCGACGAGGATTACTCACAGGTGCTGTCATCCTTGAAGCGTCCGCACATGGACTATCTCCGCGAATTCTACGCCGACACGGCCTTGTTTGGCGGAGGCGAACACGCGATCCGCTGCGGTTTGGATTTCTTTGGCATCGATCGCGTCGTCTTCGCCACAGATGCCCCGCTTGGGCCGATTGGGCAGACCATTGCCAAAGTTGACCGCTTGGAACTCTCCGCCGAAGATCGTCAAAAGATCATGCATGGCAACGCGGAAAAGCTATTGCAGTCGATCAGCGAAGAGCAGTTTAGCGCGAACTTGCGGATCAACTTCTCGACTTAATGGCGTCTGCGTGCGGTCCTGGGAGGTGATGGGTGAGCTTTCGTTACGATGAGATTGGTAATCGTCTCAGGGCATTCCGCCTGGCGTCCGGTCTGAACGCGGACGAGATTGCGTCGCGCATTGGGGTCTCTCGAACGGCTCTCTATCGGCTTGAGAAGGGCGAGTTGGTCAAACTCGATACCCTGGAAAAGCTGTCCGAACTTCTGAGTGTATCGATCCCAAGCCTCCTTGGTGCAGGTATCGAATATGTGCCGTCAGCGGTTGCCTATTTTGAACGAACCCGCCAGATCGAGGAGGCGGCGGAGCAAATTTCCATTCTTACTGGCCCGATTTCGCTGCTGCTGGCTTCGGACAAGTTTGTCCATTCACTGGATCAGGTGTTGCGGGAATCGATACCCGATAACCTGGTGAACCGTGCTCGCGCACTGGAAGACGTCAGTAAGATCATGGCTATCTTGCACGAGCGGCGCAGGCTCTATCAGAGCCGCAAGCCACCGGTGGTGCATCTGATTTCGGCCCTGGGTATGGAGCGGTTCCTGCGTAATGGGTTTGCCGGCCGGCCGCTGTTGCCGGAGGTGGAGCTGCGCAAGCGCCGGATGCTGGCATGGGAAGAGGTCGAGCACGTTGCCTCCGTCATCGAGGAAGAGGCCATTGGCGTTCAGATTGGTTTGGTGACGGATACGATCCCTTATGCCGGATTTCAGATTTTCCGTCAGGCCGATCGGAAAATCCTGACAATGAGTCCGTTCCGGCTCGGTGAACAACCGAATGTTCGCGTCGGCATCGCGATGATCACGTCGGCGCCGGAGGCGCTCGCGTTGCATGAGGACATCGTGCAGCAGTTGTGGAGAGGTGCCTTGAAGGGTCGGGATGCGGCGCAATATCTGCGCACATTACTGGCATCAAACAATCCGTCTCCAGCAAAGCCGAAACGGCGCAAAACTACTTGATGCAGGTCGACGGGGCGTCGCATCTGCATTGGCAATGAGCGTTGCTCAAATGATGCGCCGCAACAGTGAGCGTGCGCGCGCAGATGCTGAAATGATCAAAAAGCGCCGTTTCCATTGACTAAAATACAGTCTTTCGCGGGCGCAAAATTAGGCTGTGCGCTGCCAAAATAATCACAGATCGTCTTTTTTGGTTTTTGTACCAAAATTTTTACATTTCAAATTGACAGCCGCCGGCTGCCTTGTAACGATGCCAAGGTGAGATGTGACGCTGGAATGATCGTTGCATGTGCTTCTGCATATGAGGCGGTTCATCAGTCTCGACACGCAAGACGGAGTGCGTTGGTTCCATGACGAATACCGCCCGTTTCGCAGACGCTGCCCATGAACAAGGTCGCGCTGACCTCTCCGATTTGCAGTGGCCGGCGGATCCATCGGAAATTCCGGACTGGGTCTATACCGATCAGCGCGTCTACGATCTTGAGCAGCAGCGCATTTTTCGCGGTCGCACATGGAATTATGTCGCGCTGGAGGTCGAGCTCCCAAAGCCTGGCGACTATATCCGCTCCTATATCGGCGATACGCCGATCATCGTCGCGCGCGACGAAGCGGGCAAAGTCCATGCATTTGAAAACCGTTGCGCGCATCGCGGTGCGGAGTTCTGCAAAACCTATCGCGGTTCCGCCAAGCAGTTCATCTGTCCGTATCATCAATGGACCTACAATCTCTCGGGAGAGCTGGTCTCGGTTCCGTTTCGTCGCGGCGTGAAGGGGCGCGGCGGAATGCCCGCCGATTTCAAGCTCGAAGACCACAGTCTTCGCAGGCTGAATGTGACCTGCCGCCACGGCGTTGTTTTCGCTTCGGCCTGCGAGGATATGGAATCGTTCGAGGATTATCTCGGCCCGGATATGCTCGACCAGTTCGACACGGTTTTTGATGGCCGGCCGTTGAAGCTGCTGGGTGTGCATCGCAATACAATGCCAGGCAACTGGAAGCTCTATCAGGAGAACCTGAAGGATCCCTATCACGCCACCTTGTTGCACACCTATCTCACGACCTTCGGGCTGTTCGTGGCGGGCAACAAAACCATGATCATGACCGATGCCAAGGGCCGCCACTCGACCTTGTGCAACGCCCGTCCCGAGGGGCGGCCGGAAAACGACCAGAGCAAATCGGAAATCCGGTCATTCCATGCGGCGATGCAACTCGCCGATCCGCGGGTGATTCAATTGGTCCATGAGAAGGATTCACCCTGGACCAGCAATGCCATCACGATCTGGCCCAACCTCGTGCTGCTGCGTCAGACCAATATTCTCGGTGCCCGTCACATCGTGCCGATGGGACCCAACCAGTTCATGCTGATCTGGACGACGTTCGGCTTTGCCGATGACGACACGGATATGGAAGAGCATCGGTTGCGGCAGAACAATATTTTCGGCCCCGGTGGCTTTATCGGGATCGACGACAACGAAGCCATCAAGTTCGTGCAGGATGGTCTCGTGCATTCCGTGCCGCGTCATGGCGTTGCACCGCTTGGCAAGGACGAGGAAGGGGCGGACGTCGTCATCACAGATCGTGCCATCCGCAGCATGTATCGCCATTATCGCGAAGAGATGGGGTTCTGATGCAGCCTGCTCAAACGGCGTCGGTCAGAAGGTCGCTCGACCGCGCTCTTGCGCGCGAGCTTCGTTTTGCGGTTGAAGAGTTCAACTACGAATACGCCGACGTTCTGGATCGCGGCGAGATCGAGAGCTGGCCGGATTTCTTCACGGATGACGGTGTGTATCGGCTGATCGCGCGCGACAATGCGGACTATGAGTTGCCGCTGTCGCTGATGTCGTGTGAGGGCAAGGGTATGCTGAAAGATCGCGCCTATGCGATCGCACATACCGAGATGTTCGCACCGCGCTATACGATGCACAATATCAGCCAGATCAGGGTTCTTGATTTCGACGATCAGATCATCACGGCGCAGGCCAACTACGTCATTCTCGAAACACTGATCGACGAGCCGACGCGGCTGCTTCAATGCGGAAAATACCATGACAAGTTCCTGATGCAGGGCGACAGGCTGCTGATCAAGGAGCGACGCTGCATTTACGACACGGTGCTGGTCCCGACCTGCATCGTCTTTCCACCGTGACTCTGCCTGGTGTGCCGGCCCCAGCGCAGAATCCATACCCATGATCCGATCAGAACGATCAGACAGACAGGAGATAGGAATGTTGAGCGGTCTTGTGGGACGCTTTGGCCGGCTGTCCAGACGCCAGTTTTTGACCACGGTCGCAGCTCTGCTGCCGGTGATGGGAGCCTCGGTGCTGCCGGCCCAGGCCGCCGACAAGCTGACCATGCGCCTCGAATGGACGGCGTGGGTCATGCATCTGCCGCTGCACCTTGCGATGGAGAAGGGCTGGTTCAAGGCCGCCGATCTCGATGTTTATCTCGAAGACGGCAACGGCACGATCACGATGGTCAATCTTGTCGGCAACGGCAAGTTCGATCTCGGGCATGGTGCGCTTGCGGCCATGGCGGTTGGTGCTTCCAAGGGCCTTCCGACCATCGCCGTGTCCGAATATCTGAAGAAGAGCCCGCTCGGGATTATCTATTCCAAGGATGCGGGTATCAAATCGATCAAGGATCTGGCGGGCAAGAAGATCATCTACACGCCTGCCTCGTTTGAATCGCCCTTTCTCGAGCCGTTCCTGGCCCATAACGGGATCGACAAAAGCAAGATCAACCTTGTTGGCGTCGAAGCCTCGGCCAAGATCTCGTCCTATGCGACCGGCACTGGCGATGCCTTCGTGACGACCGTGCCTGGCGACCTGCCGCACGTTGAAGACAAGCGGCCGTCGGATGCCTTTCTGTTCGCCGATTATGGCATGAACCTGCCGACCTTCGGCATCATTGCCAACGCTGATGTGCTGAAGACCAAGGGTGATGCCATCAAGCGCTTCACCAGTGTTGTGTCGGCCGCCTGGGCCTACATTCTCGCCGGTAACGTGCAGGAAGCCGCTGAAGCGACGATGAAGCAGCGCCCGAATGCACCGACCACGGTTGCGCGTCTGGTCGGTGAGTTCAAGCGGCATGAACCGTTCTTCGGCAAGCCAACTTTCCCCGGTGTGCAGGATGCGGGCGAGTGGGCGAAGGCTCTCAAAGAGATGGAAGATGCCAAGGTGATCTCGACCGGCACCAAGCCCGACAAGTATTTTACCAATGCCTATATCGATGCTGACTACGGCAAGAAAATCGTGTCGGGCGGAAAGTAAGCAGGAAGATTGATATGGCGGTGGCCGCGATTTCGACCATGCAGAACTCTGCTGAGCCGCAGTCCGGCCATCCGCTCGCGATCGAGATCGACGCTGTCGGAAAGGTCTATGACTCGTCCGACGGCGCCGTCACCGCTCTGGGCTCGGTCAGCATCGACATCTGGGAAGGCGAGTTTGTCAGCCTTCTCGGTCCCAGCGGCTGCGGAAAGACGACGCTGCTGCGCATGATTGCCGGGCTGGAAGAGCCGACCACAGGCCACATC
>JAEXXW010000689.1 GCA_023405565.1 Pseudomonadota bacterium | reverse complement strand
ACACGCATCTGGCTTATATCCAGGCGCTTGGTGTAGGGCCGCAGCCATTCAGCCTTGAAATAATCGCCCGTCTCGATTGACGGCTTCTGCTGGTATAGGGCAATCCACTTCTGGGGGTCGGAGCGAGCTTCCACGACCATCTCGTCAGTGAACCATTCGGGCCAAAGCCGGTCGCCGGGGTTGCGCCCCAAGACGTCATCGTCTTCGGCAATCATCGGCAGGCTGATCTTGCGCCACGGGAAACCAAGAGCGGCGTCACGCTCGAAGATGCGGCCAAGCAAGTCGTATTCGTTGAAGCGGGTCATGATGACCACACGCTTCGCGTTGGGCTTGAGACGGGGAACGAAGTCGCCTGTGTACCATTCCCACACGTCTTCTTGCACACCGGGGCGCTGTGCGTCTTCCCAGCGGGCAAAAGGATCTTCGACCAGGCCAAGGTCGGCGCGCTCGCCGGCCACCGCCACGCCAACGCCTACAGCGCGATAGCCGCCACCCGTAGACAGGGACCAGTCGGCCATCGAACGGGATGACGGGTCAAGCTGAATTCCCAGCGTGTTGCTGTGCCGCTCGATAAGAGCACGGACCTTGCGACCGATCTTTCGTTCGGCGAAGTCCTGAGTGTGCGACCCCGATAGGACGAGGTGTTCGGGATGCCGGCTTAGATACAGCGGCGGGTATAGAATACTGGCATAGGTCGTCTTTGCACTGCCCGGAGGGGCAGAGATGGCGAGCCGATCGAACTCGCCACGCTCCAGTGCGTCCAACTCGTTACACACAAGCCGGTGGTGCTGGGCGGGCACAAAGCCACAGTGTTCCGCCCATGCAGTCATAGACGCGCGAATCTCGCGGCGCTGCAGTACAAGCTTTGCTGCTTTCGCGCGTTCAGTCATTACGGCACGTAGTAGAGGACCTTAACGGAAATCGTGCCCGTGCCGCCGGCTGCGGCTGCAGCTACGACAGTGCCCGAAATCCATGTTTCCGCGCCGAATGCCTTGGTGCCCTCGGAATTGAGGACGCCCTGCAGGTTGCGAAAGATGCTGGCAACCGGAATGACTTCCGTCACGGTGTCACCCGTCAGAAGGCCCATGTTGCCGAACCCGTCCGGATCCGCAGTGTCAACGCCGTTGGCTTCCCAGCCGATATCAATGTCCAGCGTTTCGGTGCCGGTATCGATGTCATCGCCAGTCAGCCAGCCGCCGATCACAACGGCGCCACGGGGCACCTTGCAGAAGCGGATGACGTCAGCAATCGTCGGGTTGGTTGCAATCTCATACGTGCCAACGGCAACGCCAAGGTTGCCGCCGCCGATGGGGCTGTAAACCGGGGTCGTCTCAGACCACGCAACACCGTTGCGGGAAGCGTACAGAGTAGCCATGTGTTGTTGCTCCCTTAGTTGGTGGTTGCGAAGTAACCGGTGACGAGGCCGTGGTCCTTGAGGTCCGCGGTGTCACTAGTGCCCGATCCAAACTGCATCTTGCCGACGCCGTAGATGGCTTCGATTGCAACGCCGTGCTTGTCGCCGTAATCGAATTCCTCTTGCTTCGTCTTCCAACGCTTCGCGTATGCCGTACCAATGGCCTGCGCACCGCAGAGGAAGGCGCAACCAACTTCGACCGTGCCGGCGTCGCCCTTGTTGGCGAGAGTGGCGCCAAGCTGGTCGAACATTTCCGGCACTTCCTTGATGATAACGCCATCCCAAAGGAGGTCGCCGCCCTGGAAGAGACGGTTGTTTTCCATCTCAAGCGACACTTCACGCTGCGCCTGAGTGATGGTGGTGTCCGCCTTCAGGTCTCGGAAGCAGCGAGGGTCAACGTACAGCATGTAATAATGCCGGCCGTTGGACGTGCTGCGGATCGGACGAATCTTTGGGTTCGCCGTGACGCGAGCCATGTATTTCATCTGCGAAATACGGGCCGCGGTCAGTTTGTCGCCAGTCAGATCAAGAAGCGAAAGGTCGGCGCTGTGATCGGTGTAGCCGGCAGTGGCCGCGCCGAACATCACACGGTCAAAGTTATCGACCAGCCACGCATCCTTTTCATTTTCCGATGCGTCCGCATACTTTTTGCCGTTGATCGATGCGAGAGACTGAATAATCAGCTTCTCGGTGTCCTTCATCGACCATTCCTTGAGCGTTGCCTTGCCGGCATCGCGCAGGGAGATGGCAGAGAACTGTTCGTCGATCTCAGCAACGCGCACCGCGTTACGGCGCTTGTTGACCAGCAACTCGTAAGACCGCGAAACCAGATCCTCTTCATTGCCCTCCAACGTGTCGCGACCAAGGGTCGCTTCGTTGGTCAGCCTGTTGACGAGGGCGAAGTTGATCCGATCACCGGGCTTCTTGGTAAGATTTTCCTTGACCTGGATGATGTCGTTTTCGCTGGTACCCATCTCTCCGGCGAAACGGTTTTCGGAGAGGTACTCCATAAAGAACTTGTCGTCCCACTGTTCAACAGTGAGACCAGTGCTGACACGAGTGTCAGTCATGATAGTCTCCTTCCAGCGGGCGCATCACTGCGGCCGCATTGGGCTAGGCGCGTCTCACGACGGGCCGGGTTTGCTGTTTAGGTCGTTACGCCCGTTAAGCTCGGCGGCAGCATCACAGCGCCCATTAGAAGGTTGGCGGCACCTGTTCTTAACAATCGCCCGTTCAGGTCGGCGTCACCGTTGCACAGACTTAGCTAGCACGAGCCTGTGCATTGGCAGCGTTTGCACGCTGCGCCGCGATGGTCATGTCAGCGTCGGCCTTTTCGTTAGCTATCCGAATGTCCGTTGCTGCCTTGCGCATCGCAATCTCTTCATCGACAGCCGCGCTGCGAAGCTTGATTTGTCCGTCTAGCTCTGCGGTCTGCTGCTGTATCTGTCCGTCAATCTGCGCCTTGATGACTTCCGGCGGCACTTGCTCGGGCTGTTGTGCTCGCTGCTGCTCATGCTCATCCAGCAACGCAAGCAGACGGTCCTTGTTGCGCAAGTTCGGGAATGTCTCGACAAGCGCCCGGAACGGGATGTCGTTGTTGACATCCATCTTTTTCAACTCAACAAGAGCCTTAAGCTGCTCTTCCTGTGGCGTTAGGTTGTCCGGCGCCTCGTCAATGATGATATCGCAGTCCAGCTCCGCAACGTTGCTGATTGAGCCGGCCAGCTTTTTCGCAGCGCCCGGGTTTGCCTGTCGCAGCATTTCAACCTGCTGGGGATGAACGTTGACGGCTACCCATTTGACATTCTTCTCGTCGTCGGTAATTCGGACCCACTTCTCTGCGGTCCAATACTGACGAATGCGATTCCACAGCGCGCGAAATACACGGATATCTAGGTCGCGAAGGTTGTCCAGGAGGTCCGACATTGAAACCATGCCGCCTTGCTGGCTTGCAATAATTGCTTTACCCGAGGCGGAAGACGATCCCCCGGCCTTATCACCCAGCATCGTGGCGTTCGGCCCTTTGAGGTCAATCGAGTTTTGCGCTTCGACAAGGAGCTTGAAATTCCCTTCCGAGATATTTGTATTTTCGACAATCTGGAATCCTTCTATATCGTTCGGCTCAAGAATGCCATCGGGACGCACAAGCTCGCGGCGCGCCACTTCGATGTCATCAAATGACCCACGTTTTGCGATGAGGCGCGATGAATTAAGGGCGTGAAGTGTTTTGCTGCGGCGCTTGTTGATCTCATCCTGGGGTGAAATCATCTCGCGGACGTAACCGTACCGCTCATTGTCGCGATTGATGAAAGCGGAGCCGAAATGAAGCTCGCATTCGCTCTCGCCAGAATCCGATCGATATGGTGACGGGCCAGCGTCCAAGATGCCGCCCTTGGTGAATTCAGCGAAGTACCATTCGTCGTTTCGCTTGATCCAGATTTGACAGATCTTCACCCGCTTGCGTTTCTTATCTGCCCAACTGGTGAATTTGGGCTTGTCGTCATAGGTGTCGGTCTGAGTCGCAGACGCCATCGTGGTATCGAGTGCGTCCAACGAGTCTGGCCATTTGGCCACAGCATCCGCGTAATCCATCCATAGGACGATGCCGAGATAGGATGCGTCGCTGAAGTCGTGGCGCGAGGAATGCGGGTCCCAGAACATCCGGTCCCATGCAATCTGGTCGATCTTAATGTCGTGCTGACCGGGATACTTGCGGCTTGGCTCGGTGAAGACACGGATCGCACCCGCGCCCTCAACGAGCATATTACGCCAGACCCACGACCGCTTCTTGTCATAGTCCTCGGTGTCTGTGACCGACCGCAGCGCCATCGTTGCGCCGTCTGCATCGGACTCATGAACTGGTGTGCGAGGAAGGCAACGAGGATCGATACGCTGTTGCTTCTCAAGCCCGACAACGAAATCAATCTTTGGTTTAATGCGGTTGTCAGTGACGACCGGCTGCCGGCGCTTGTTCAGCGTAGCAATCTGTTCCGCGGTATGCTGGATGTTATCGACGTAATCGCGGTCACGCTCTGCGTTCTTGCGAGCGTCAATGGTCGCGTCTTCGGCTTCCTCGAACATGCGAACGAGGTCGCCCACATTCAGCAGGCCGCCGGAATCGGTGTTGCCGGCGTCCACTTCGACGCCGCTCTTGTCGTAATTCGCCATGTCAGTGAATAGCCAGCGATGGATGTTCTAATTTAAAAGCGTCGCTGATCGAGACCATGACGTTGCTCAAAGCAAAATCAACGGTGTCCGCTATCTCCATTAGCGACGGTTCTTGGGAAAACATCAGAAGGACCGCCATCTCGTTATGAACGAGACTCCGTAGATAGTCGGAATATGCGCTGGCGCCATCAAACCCGGCTCTGTTCAGCGCTTCCGTTATAATCGGTTCGATATCGATGCCGTTGAATATCAAGCGCTCCTCCGAGCATTCCTGCGGTCGAAGATGTCCTGCAGCGGAAGGGGGCCGCCCCAGGACTGAGTGCGTCCACCAGCATTGCGGGCGGTCGCAAGGTTCTTTGGCATAGGGGTTGCGGGTTGTGCATTGCCCTGTGTGCTGAAATACCAATTCATTGCGACGCTTGCGGGGTCATCAGAGGAGATGATTGAATCGTATAAAAGGTGCATATCTGGGTCATTGCGGGCCATGGCTTCACGCACCGCCTTTTCCATTGCATCGAATGTCTCACGGCCATGTCGAGAAATAGCAGCCGCTTCACTGGCGCGACGAACAGCCGCCGTCGCGCGGTCGTTCATCTGCTGAAACTGCTTTTCAGGATCGGCCCAAAACTCGTCGCGGGCATTCGTCTGCTGTCGTTCCTGCCAGCTCTCACGCTCTGCAAGAAGCTCTGACAATTGCCGTTCAAGAGCTTGGCGCTTCGTGCGCTCGTCTTTGACCGCCTGATACGTCCAGCTCTTGCCTTCGTCCGATTGCTCAATGGGAGCCGCAGCCGCTGGTACATCCGCAGTCGGCGCGGTTTCTGCTGAAACAGTCGAATGAAGGATCTCTTCAATAGGTGTTTGGTCGCTCATAGTTTCCCCGGTCATTGTAACAGTGCATTAAAGCCGCCGATGGCAGCCTGGTTGGTGGAAGGGTTAAGAGGGCCAGGCTGGCGTGCGGCTGCGTTAAGTGCGCCCTGCCAATTGCCGGCCGGATCAGTGAGAACATCGCCAAGGATGTTGTCGGAGCGGGAACGCAACGTGTCACGCGCACGGCGTGCAGTGTTGCGGCTGGTGTTCATCACAGCTTCAAAGAACGTGCTGCTACCGGTGCTCGTCTTGAACGCATCGGCAATCAGGTCACCGACAAGGCTGTCAGCGTCTTGCCGTTCCGCGCCCCGTCGATAGGTGGCGCTATTGCCCAGAGCACGGCCCGTCATCTGCGAAACGCCAATTTCAGTATCGAGACGCTGTGCCCAGCGTTGGCGGGCTGCATCATCAGGAAGCAGCAACGCAATCTTGTCACGCATCTCCGGCGAACGAAGATACTTTGTCATATCCGGCAAACGTGCCGCATCAGAACCCATCTTGGCGCGGATCGCAGACACGGCTCCGATGGTGTACGCTTCGCGCTGTGCATCCGACATGCCGCGCATCGTCGCCGCCAATTCTTCGGCGCTGACATTGCGCGAAAGGATGTTGCGGCCCTGTTCGACGGCCTCAAGATACTGAGACGGTCCAGCCCATGCATTGCGGGCACTGAGGTAAGCGGGGTTGAACTGGTCAACCGTTCCAATCACACGGTCGCGCATTCCCTCAAGAACGCGGGCCTTGTTGCTGTTGCCGGCGCGGATGGCTTCACCGACCACACCGTCAACCTGTTTCTTCCACGCATCGATGAGCACCATCATGGGTGCGTCGGCTGCGTCACGGATGCCGTATTCGCTCTGAAGCGTCTTGCGAAGGTCTGCGGAACCAAGGATCGATCGACCCCAGCCAGTCTCTGTCGCGTTCTGCCAAACCCGCATAATGTCTGGAATCTCACGGGCGTTGAAGTCCATGGCTTCCGTGTAGAGCGGGTTAGCAGCGCTGGCGCGTTCCGCCATCGTCTGTTCAACGGCCTGCGTGGCTGTCCGATGCGAGCCGGTCAGGGCCTGCAGGTCAGCACCAAGGCGATTCATCTGCGCTTGCTGGCGCTGCTCAAGACGTGGAACGACCACTGTGCGGCCGGAGCCGGGCGTCTGTGCGACACGCTCCAGCACGCCGCGGACATTCTCGCCGCCGACGTCAGCAAGCGTTGCTTCCGGGACCGCCTGCTGTAGTTGGGTCAATCGGCCCGAAAGGGCGGCCGGGGTTGCGCCGTCGCGTTCTATCGCGCGTCCCAAGTCCGCGGCGACGTTCGCTTGCGGAGAAACCGCGTTGCGAACCCCCGACCATAAGCGTTGCGCGCCCGCCATAAGTTTGGGCGCGACATAACCAGCGGGGCCACCGATCATGGCGCCTTGAAGGGCGCCAATTAAGCGGCCACCCTCTTCAGCTTGACCAGAGCCAAAGAGGGCGCCGCCTGCACCGCCAGAAAGGATATAACGAGCGGTTTGCGGCAACCGAGAGAGACCTGTTACCGCTGCAGCAGAGCCAGCAACCGGAGCGGCTGCTACGGCACCAGCAACGCCACCGGCAATTTCGCCGGGGATTGCAATGGCTGCCGGAATTTGTTTGTCGCGTGCTCGTTCACGCTCTACGTTTTGAGCGTAGTTGCCGCGTCCGATAAGCTCGTCCATCTTCGCGGCGATTTCATCGGCATAGCCGAACGTGACGCCAGACGCGAGGGACCGCGCAGCGTCATCGACATAACCAAGAACGCCTTTGCTCGGGGCCTGAAGCGGCTTCCATTCCTTGCCGTCGAAGGCCATACGCTCTTTGGTCTGCGGGTTAACCGCCATCTGTGCGGGCGCCCACTGACCATCGGACGTAAGATAAACGGCTTCGCCGGTTTGCTCGTTGAGTGCTACCGGCATTACTTCACCACGCTGAAGCCAGCCGGCGGCGGTGGAATCGCCGGAGCTTCCATCGGCGCATTGATGTCATCGAAGGCCGGGATAATGCGGCTGGGGTCCATCTTGTAGGATGTCGCAAGACCGCGATATTGGTTCTCGCGTGTCTTATACTCGGACTCTGCCTGCTTGAAGATAGCGCCGGCCTGTCCCTTGAACATTGCACGCTGGCCGGTCGTCAGGCGCGTGCCATCAAGAGCCTTGTTGTACAAGTTCGCAATCCGCTCAGGCACGCCGCCGGCATTCTGCGCCGTTGCAAATTCGCCTTCACGGACAACCGAACCGGGGTCCAACATCTTCATGTAACCGAAGATCAGAGAAATATCGCCGGCTGCATCGTCCTTTGATGCCTGAATGCGACGATACCCGTTGCGGACTTCCTGATAGGGCTTTGCAATACCCTCAAGTTCTTTGCGCAGCTTGGTTTCGTTGTCGAAAGGATCTTCAGGCTTGCGTGTCGGATCGGCCGGGCCGCCGGGAATCCCCTGCAAATTTCCATCTGGCGTGCGGCGATAGCCGGGCGGCACCTTCTGGCCATCGAGTGTCGCCTGAAGCGCCGCGCGTTGGATTGCTTGGGAACCGCGCTGAAGTTCAAGCGATTTATTGAATTGCTCGCCAGACCGTGCGGCTTCCGACTCCTTGAAGCGGCGCGACCATACGTTCTCATCCTGCGTTGAGATAACCTTTGCCAGATCGTGATTACCGGTGCCGACAGCATCAGCGAACGCGCCGCGCGTGTCGCCAGCCATCAGCTTCTGTAAGGCGCTTTGCTCGCCGGCCTTCTTTGCATTGTCCTGTATGACTTTGCGGCTCTTGTCGAAGCCCTGCACGCCAGCCTGTAACGCTTGAAAGATATCCGGCGGGCTCACATAGAACGGATTGTCAGCCATCAGTATGCGCCCCCGTACCCATTCAGGCCAACGCCTGTTGGAATGCCGCCAGACCACGGGCTGGCAAACGATGACGGTGTGGTCGGGGCTTTCGGCTTGTAAAGGTTCGTTCCGCCACCGGCTGCGCCAAGAGCTTGGCCGCCAAGGTAAGCACCCATATTCATCAGGTTTGTAAGTGCGGATTGCTGCGCTTGAGCCGCAGCGACTTCGCCTTGTGCGATTGTCCCTGCAGATTGCATTCCGCCCTGGAATGCCGATTGCCGCGTCCCTAATTGACCCTGCAAGCCTTGGCCAACGGTCGCAACTTGCTGGCCCGTCGCCGTTTGGCCCATCCCGGCGAGGCTAAAGAGGCGATCAAGGAAGCTACCAGAGCGCTGGTCTTCATAATCGGAGCCGTACCGCAGCAACGCCTTCTGTGTCGCACCAGAATTTAGCCGCCCGCCAGCATTAGCCGCAGCAAGGGCTGCATTTTGGCCCGTCTCAAGACCGGACTGATATCCCGGTAGGCTGCGATATGCGGATGTGAATGCCGCTGTATCGCCACCGAGTCCAAGCCCCGCCATCAACTGAGATAGAGCAGACGATCCGGCACTGACGTATGGATCATACGCAGAGGCCAGATTGCGAAAATCGGTTGCGTAGCGATTGCCATACGACGTGATGTCTTCGATTGCGCTTTGCTGTTTCTTGTACTGATCGGCAGCAGCGCCACGTGACGTATTCGCAGCGGTCTTGCCAGTGATGTCTTCCCAAAAACCCATTAAGCAGCCACCGGCTCTTGATCGTTTTGCTGTCGATAACGTCGCAAGCCATCAGCGATGAAGCGCCGAACAATTGCGGCGCGGCTGGTCATCTCTTGATCGGCAATAGCGGCGAGTTCTTCAACGATGCGGTCGTGAACCATCACGCCCAAATTCGTATCTAGCTTGCGCATGTGGTTTCCTTCGCAGTGGTTGAATCGGTGAAGCGCCCGCAAGCAATGCCTACGGACGTGTTCAGTTTTTCAGACAGGGTGCTCAGCCGCTCACGTGGGGGCCGTCGCTAAAACGCAAAAAACCGCACCTTGCTGGCGCGGTTTCCCATAATCTATTTACGACACTATCACACTTTTATGCCCGCGTCAAGTACCCCCTGGGGGTATCCAGCATCCTTGGAGGCCGGTATTTTACCGGAGCTTTCCCGGCAATCCGCGCAAGAAACGCAATGCCATTTGAGTATATTATAGCACGGAAATACTATTTTGTATGTACAAAGCCGTTGCGGTCGCGAGAATTATTTTTTCAAGAGGTCCGGTGGCGCTTCTTTTTCTAAGCCGAGTTTGTAGCACAGCTCGAAGAGCCCATAGCGAAGCACTTTTGATTTTGAGAAACCGGTTGCAAGACTGATCGTTTCCATTCGCTCTCGGTCTTGCGCTGTCGGGCGCCACATCATTCGTCCGTCTTTCTTCATGGTCATCCTTTCAAACGAGCCCGGCGCATTGCTGCGGCCGGGCTGTGACTGGGCGCAATCTTGCGCTTAATGGCTACATGTAGCCCCAATATTGAATGTCCTGCTCCTGCCGGCCCGCTAGGTCGCCGTATCCGTGTTCTGCAGGATCGTCTTCGCGCTCATTGTCCTCTTCAAGATCGAGTTCGGTGCTTCCCGGCGCGCCGAACGTCACGCCGCAAAGCGACGCTTCGCTCCCGTCGTGCTCGTCTTCAAGGTCGTTGCTCTTGCCGACAGACCAGACACCACCAAACCCGCATGTCGTCGGGTTCATGCTTCCAAGCGACGGTTCTTCGTCGTTGGTGCTCTCGTCGTGCTCGTCTTCCATCTCAAGATCATCAAGAGCGCCAAACTGATAGCCGGCCAAATAGGGCTCATCGTCGGCACCGTCTTCAAGATCAGGATCAATGTCAGTGCGGTCCAGAAAACTAAGGAGCTTCTCAATTTGCTCCTTGGCTTCCTTCCGGGCCTGCTGAAGCAGCGTGTGGAATTCCAGCGGATCAAAGCCGTCTGGACAGGAAAAGCCAGCGGGAAACATGAGAATTCTGCTGCTCATGCCACCACCTCCATGCCTTCGAGGGAGGTGCGGATGGTCTTAAGGACCATGATAGCATATTCGTCTTCGTCACAGTCGAAGAGGCGATATTCGCACATTG
>JAEXXW010000684.1 GCA_023405565.1 Pseudomonadota bacterium | reverse complement strand
CCTCAACTTCGACCTTTGTTGTCTAAACGCGCGATCAATTCTTCAACCTTCGGCATGATGCCAGCGACGATGACATCAACGCCCGCTGCATTCGGATGCAGGCCGTCGCGCATGACGAATTTTGTCTGCGTCGTGACACCGTCAAGAAAAAATGGATAAAGGACGGTGTCATATTTCCGTGCGAGATCCTTGAAGATCGATTCGAAACCTTGCGCATACTCGCCACCAAGGTTCGGCGCAGCACGCATCCCGCACAGAAGCACGGCGATGTTGCGCTCCTTGAGCTTCGCCAGGATCGAATCGAGCGCCTCGCGCGTCAGCTTTGGATCGATACCGCGCAGCATGTCGTTGGCACCGAGTTCGAGGATCACCGCAGCGGTGCCGTCCGGGATCGACCAGTCGATCCGCGACAGACCGCCGGATGCCGTATCGCCCGAGACACCCGCATTCTCGATCTCGACATTGAGACCCTTGGCCTTCAACGCGCGTTCCAGCTTGGCCGGGAAGGCGTCCTGTGCCGGCAGGCCATAACCGGCGGTGAGCGAATCGCCGAACGCGACGATCTTGAGGGGCGCCGCCTGCTGCGCGGTTTGCGCCATGACTGGAGCGGCCACCAGAGCTGCGGCAAAAACGAGCAGCATTGTCGCAAAAAACCGAAGCCTATGGATTAAGCCCTTCCCCGCCCCATATGACTGCCGCCGGCCAAAACGTGAATTTGCCACATCGCCCTGCCACCCAAGCTCTTGCATGCAGACACCATCTCCAGCCACAGGCCCCGCCGTTACCTTGTCCGGGGTCAATCTTTCGCTTGGGCAGGGCGCTGCCCGCGTTCATATTCTCAAGGACATCAATCTGGCGATTGGCCGCGGCGAGGCAATAGGCCTCGTGGGTCCGTCCGGCTCGGGCAAATCGACGCTGCTGATGGTGCTGGCCGGCCTTGAACGGACCGACACCGGCTCCGTCGTCGTCGCCGGCGAAGACCTGACCAAACTCGATGAAGATGCCCTCGCCCGCTTCCGCGGCCGCAATGTCGGCATCGTCTTCCAGTCTTTCCATCTCATCCCGACCATGACGGCGCTGGAAAACGTCGCCGTGCCGCTCGAGCTGGCCGGTGTCGCCGATGCCCATGAACGAGCGGCGAAGGAGCTGGCCGGCGTCGGTCTCAAGGAACGGCTGTCGCATTATCCGGCACAATTGTCCGGCGGCGAGCAGCAGCGCGTAGCGCTCGCACGCGCGCTCGCGCCGCATCCGGCAATCCTCGTGGCGGACGAGCCGACCGGCAATCTCGACGAGACGACCGGACAGGGCGTGGTCGAACTGCTGTTCAAGGGTCATGTCGAACGCGGCATGACATTGATCCTCGTCACGCATGATCCTTCTCTCGCACGGCGTTGTGCACGTGTCGTGCGTCTGCGCTCCGGCCGCATCGAGAGCGAAGAAGCGACCGGCAGCGATAGCAAGGCGATTCGCGAGGCGGCGCGCGCATGAGTTCCGTTGCCTATCCACGGCAAGCGACGGCGTGGTCGGTGCCGCTGCGTTTCGCGATGCGTGAATTGCGTGGCGGCTTGCGCGGCTTTTACGTTCTCATTTTCTGTATCGCACTGGGTGTGATGGCGATCGCCGGCGTCGGCTCATTTGCCGAAAGCCTGGCCGGCGGTCTTGCCCGCGAAGGCCGCACCATTCTCGGCGGCGATGTGTCGTTCTCGCTGATTCATCGCGAAGCCAGCGCGGACGAACGCGCGTTTCTGGACAGAGGCGGCCGGGTCTCCACCGCGGCCACGATGCGGGCGATGGCGCGCACCGCCGACCAACGCAATGCACTGGTCGAGATCAAGGCGGTGGATTCGGTCTATCCGCTCTACGGCAGCGTCACGCTCGACCCTGCGATGTCATTGTCCGACGCGATGACCGAACGCAACGGCGTCTTTGGTGCCGCGGTCGATGTCGCGCTCCTGACGCGGCTCGATCTCAAGGTCGGTGATCGCATCGAGGTCGGCAAGGCGCCGATCGAGATCCGCGCCGTGTTGCGGAGCGAACCGGACAAGCTCGCCGGTGGCATCGGCTTCGGTCCGCGGCTGTTGATCAATATCGATGCCTTGCGCGCAACCGATCTGCTCCAGCCGGGCAGCCTCGTACGATGGATGTATCGTGTCCAGCTCAATCAGAACGATGCCAACGACCAGCCGGTCAAGGCGATGATCGCGGATGCGGAGAAACAGTTTCCCGAAGCCGGTTGGGAAATCCGGTCGCGCGATAACGCCTCACCTCAGCTCGAACGCAACATCGAGCGTTTCACGCAATTCCTGACGCTGGTCGGCCTGACCGCCTTGCTCGTCGGCGGCGTAGGTGTCGCCAATGCCGTGCGCGCGCATCTTGAGCGACGGCGCGATACCATCGCGACCATGAAGTCGCTCGGGGCCACAGGCGGCCGCGTGTTCGTGATCTATCTCGTGCAGGTGATGGTCATTGCCGGCATTGGCACCGTGATCGGCCTTGTCATCGGTGCAGCCCTGCCTTTCGCGATCGCTGCGGCCTTCGGCCCGATCCTGCCGCTGCCGATCGAGCCCGCGCTTCAACCGGTCCAGCTTGCGCTCGCGACATTGTTCGGTTTGCTCACGGCACTGGCCTTCGCGTTGTGGCCGCTCGGACGCGCGCATGACATTCCGGTGTCCGCGCTGTTTCGCGACGCCGTCAGCGGCCTGCGCGGCTGGCCGCGCAAGCCTTACTTCATTGCCGCTGCCACCGTGACGGTTCTGCTTGCAGCGCTTTCCGTTGTGCTCGCCTATGACAAGCGGATCGCGATGATCTTCGTCGGCTCCGCAGCCGTGACCTTCGCGATGCTCTATCTGATCGCGATGGGCATCATGTGGATCGCCGCAAGGCTGCCGCGCGCGAAGACAACGGCATTGCGGCTTGCTGTGGCAAACATTCACCGGCCCGGCGCGTTGACGCCGTCGGTCGTGCTGTCTCTGGGCCTGGGCCTCGCCGTGCTGGTCATCGTCGTGCAGATCGATGGCAATCTGCGCAAGCAATTCCAGGAGGCATTGCCGGACAAATCGCCGGCCTTTTTCTTCGTCGATATCCAGAACAATGACGCGACGCGCTTCGACCAGTTCATCCGCAAGGAAGCATCGGATGCGACGGTGGATCGGGTACCGATGCTGCGCGGGCGCATCGCCGCAGCCAACGGCATCAAGGCAGAAGACTTGAAGCCGACGGCGCAAGCCGCCTGGGCCTTGCAGAGCGATCGCGGCATTACCTATGCCAACGACATCCCGGCTGGCTCCCGCATTGTCGAGGGCGAGTGGTGGCCCGCCGACTATTCCGGACCACCTCTGCTTTCGATGGAGAAACGCATTGCCGAGGGCCTCGGCCTCAAGCTCGGCGATACGCTGACCGTCAACGTGCTCGGTCGTAACATCACCGCGAAGATCGCCAACCTGCGGGTCGTCGACTGGCAAAGCCTCGGCATCAATTTCGTGCTCGTCTATTCGCCAAACACCTTCCGCGGCGCCCCGCACACGCATATCGCAACGCTGACATTCCCCGGCGACACGACGGCGCAGCGCGACGCCGTGATCCTGCGCGACGTGGCGACAGCATTCCCTGGCGTGACCACCGTGCGGGTCAAGGATGCGCTCGAAGCGGTGGGTTCGGTCATCAACAATCTGGTGCTTGGCATTCGCGGCGCGAGCCTGATCACGCTTGTTGCCGCGGCCCTGGTGCTGGCCGGTGCGCTGGCAGCCAGTCACCATAACAGGGTCTACGACGCCATCATCCTGAAGACGCTCGGCGCAACGCGCGGCAAGCTGATCGCCGCTTACGGTCTCGAATATACATTGCTCGGACTTGCCACCGGCCTGTTCGGGGTGGCGGCCGGCTCTGTCGCCGCATGGCTCGTGGTGACACGGGTCATGAACCTGTCCTTTGTGTGGCTGCCGGTCCCCGCACTCCTCGCAGCTTTGCTGGCGCTTGCGGTGACTGTCATCTTCGGACTGGCGGGGACCTTCACGGCGTTGGGACGAAAACCGGCCACGGTGCTCCGGAACCTCTAGATTGATCACCACACCTCGGCCGGCACTTTGCGACATTCGGCCGCGTAGAAGGGTCGAAACTGCGACGTTGGCGACAGATTATTTTTACCGCAAATCGGTGTAGCTTCGGCCAGCTTCGCCGGGAAGCGTGACGCGCCAAGCGCGCGGCGTTAGGCGGAAATTTTTTGGGCGACAAACAAATAAGGAGTTCGATGATGTCGGACTTTAACCGAAACACGGCCACCTATGACAGGTCCGCCGGACGCGTGACCCCTGCCATAGACCAGGGTCTGCGCTCCTATATGCTTCACATCTACAACTACATGACGCTTGGCCTCGCCATCACCGGCCTGGCCGCGCTCGGCATCTACATGCTGTCGATCACCGGCGATGCTGCTTCGGCCGCCAAGGTGCTGCGCAATGGCGCCGAAGTGCCGGCCGCGCTCCGCGGCGGCATGTTTCTGACGCCGCTGGGCTATGCACTGTTCCTCAGCCCGCTGAAATGGGTGGTGATGCTGTCACCGCTGGCGCTTGTTTTCGTCATCAGCTTCGGTGTGGAGCGCTTCCGTCCGGCGACGGCGCAATTGCTGTTCTGGGTCTTCGCCGCACTGATGGGCATTTCGCTCTCGTCGATCTTCATGGTGTTCACCCACACCTCGATCACGCGCGTGTTCTTCATCACGGCGGCGACCTTCGGCGCGCTCAGCCTGTGGGGCTACACCACGCAGCGGGACATCTCGGGCTGGGGCTCGTTCCTGTTCATGGGCCTGATCGGCATCATCCTCGGCTCGCTGGTCAATCTGATCTGGCCGAACGGCATGCTGCAATTCGTCGTGTCGATCGTCGGCGTTCTGGTTTTCGCCGGCCTCACCGCCTACGACACCCAGCGGCTGAAGAACGAATACATCTACGGGCAAATGGAAGGCGACACCCAGGAGCGCTCGGCCATCATGGGCGCGCTGTCGCTGTACCTGAACTTCATCAACCTGTTCACGCTGCTGCTGCAGCTTCTCGGCCAGCGCGAGGAATAGGTGCAGAAAGGCCGATGACGAAGGCGTGACAGGCCGCCTGCCCCTGCGAAACGATTAAGATTGCCGAAATTTAATAGGCTCCGGACCCGTCCGGAGCCTATGGCTTTTGCGGGAACCGCTGGAAACCGCCCGCGCGGTCCATTACATTTGCGGCATCCCGGCTGCCGGCCTTCCGGCGGCCAGACCGGCCCGGCGGCATCCGGGCATTTGAGAGGGACTATCCATGTCGGATTTCGACCGGAATGTTGCAGCCGCCCGTGGCGGCTACGCGGACCGGGCCGTCGCTTACGATGCCGGCCTGCGCGCGCACATGATCCGCGTCTACAATTACATGGCCTCGGCTGTCGCACTGACCGGCGTCGTGGCCTACCTGACCTTCCAGATGGCTGTCGTGACGAACGACGCCGGCGCGATCACGTCGCTGACGCCGCTTGGCCAGTTCATGTTCGGCGGCATGTTCATGTGGGTGCTGATGCTGGCGCCGCTGGCGCTGGTGTTCTTCCTCAGCTTCCGTATCCAGACGCTGGACGCCGGAACGGCACGGCTGCTGTTCTTCGTCTATGCCGCCCTGCTGGGCGTATCGCTCGCGACCATCTTCATGGCCTATACCGCCACGTCGATCTCGCGCGTGTTCTTCATCTCGGCCGCCGCCTTCGGCGCACTGAGCCTGTATGGATACACGACGCAGCGTGACCTGTCGGGCATGGGCTCGTTCATGATCATGGGCCTGTTCGGCATCATCATCGCGAGCCTGATCAACCTGTTCCTCAAGTCGAGCGGGCTCGAATGGGCCATCTCGATGATCGGCGTCGTCGTGTTCGCGGGCCTGACCGCCTGGGACACGCAGAAGATCAAGGAAATGTATGACGGCAACGACGACAGCCAGTCGGCGGGCCGCAAGGCGGTGATGGGCGCGCTGTCGCTCTATCTCGACTTCATCAACCTGTTCCTGATGCTGCTGCGTCTGGCCGGCGACCGCCGCTAACGATAGCGTCCATCAGCACGATGATACGGCAACGCCCCGGTTCAAAACCGGGGCGTTTTCTTTGATGCATTTGAAGAAACGCATTCGATCAAGACCGCCCCCTATGCCGGCCCTTATCGTCCCCGCATCGCCTATCGTCACACCGTCGAAGACAGCGTGTATGTAAACCCGCGGGCCCATCGCCGCGGTGTCGGCCGCCTGCTCCTGACGGAACTGATTGTGAAAGCGGAAGAGCGCGGGTTTCGTCAGATGGTCGCCGTGATCGGTGACTCTCAACAGACACCATCGATCGAACTACACAAGCTCCTTGGATTTTCAACCATCGGCACGCTCGCCAATATCGGCTTCAAGCACGGACGGTGGCTGGACACTGTGC
>JAEXXW010000678.1 GCA_023405565.1 Pseudomonadota bacterium | reverse complement strand
GATCGAAGCGCATGCACTGGTCGATGCCGAACTTTCCTTGGCGGCGCTGCTCGCGCGTGTGCCATTCTATGTCGATCTGTCCGTGTTCGCGCGCGACAGGGCGATGAGCGCCGGCGAATTGGCGCCGATGCTCGAACGGATCGGCGTGATGGAGATACCGGCCGGCGCTGGCAGGCTCGGGCTTGCACCGGCGACATGGATGACGCTGAAGCGCGGCCTTCTGACCGCGCTGGAAACCTTCCATGCCGCCAATCCGGATTTGCCGGGCATGGGGCTCGAGCGTCTGCGTCTGCACCTGGAGCCGCGGTTGCCGGCACCGGGCTTCCTGTCGTTCCTCCAGGGGCTGGCCCGCAAGGGCGAACTGGGGCTCGACGGCGCATGGGTGCGTCTACCCGGCCATGAGGTGCGGCTGACCCCGGCCGATGAAAGAATATGGGTGCGCATGCGTCCGTTGCTCGCGGGCGAGGTCCGCTTCCGGCCGCCGCGCGTGCGCGACATGATCAACGTGCTCGGCGTCTCGGAGAGCGATATTCGCCGGCTTCTGAAATTGCTCGGACGCATGGGCATCGTCGATGAAGTCGCGCATGATCATTTCTTCTTGCGCGAGACCGTGAGCGAGATGGTGGCCATCGCCATCGATATTGCGCAGAACGCCGACAAGGGTGAATTCACCGCCGCGCAGTTGCGCGACCGGCTCGACAATGGCCGGAAAGTCGCTATTCAAATTCTTGATTTTTTCGACCGGCATGGCGTCACCATGCGGCGCGGCGACTTGCGCCGGCTGAACAAACATCGTCTTGATCTGTTCCGGCCAAGCGTGGCCGCGAAACTGAATCAGGAGCCTTCGTCTTCAGGAAGAGAAGCGTCCCCGGTGGGGCGTCCGGACTTCAAATCCGGGAGGGACCGCGAGACGGTTCTTGGTGGGTTCGACTCCCTCTCTCTTCCGCCAGTTTCCAGGAGTACCGCATGACAGCCGCGGCCGCCTCGTTCCTCGACGATCTCAAAAACGCAACGTCATATGCCGACAAGGCCGAGGCCGCCTTGCGCGAGGATTTCTCCGCGCGATTGAAAGCGCTCGAACTGGATCGTGCCTTTGCCTATCGTCGATTCAATCTGATGCGGGCGGTGGTGGATGGCATCGCGCCCGCCGAAAGCGAGGAAATCGCGGTTGCCAACACGCTGGGTGTGCTGCGCACGCGGCTTGGCTGGCACAGCGACAGCGAGCCGCGCGAAGCCGTGCTGTCCAGTTTCGCGCCGGTGGGCCGTGCGGTGTTCATGAGCTTTGCGCCGCCGGAAGCGGAGGCCGACGAGGTCGATGTGATGGCGGCGCTGCGGACCTTCGAGGCCTGGTATCTGGAAAAGCACGGGACGCCGTTCTGGGTGCTGTTCGAGAATTACATGCCGGAGACGCCCGTTGTCGACTTCTAGCAAGCGCGAATTCTCGACGGATTTCGAGGAGTGGCTGGTCGGCGAATTCGCCAGGACCGGCGACTTCACTGTGCTCGTCGTGTTGGTCGATATCGGCGAGACCAAGGTAACGCCGCTCTGCTCGACCTACTTCAACGTCATTGGCGATGAAGTGACATGGGACGATATTGTCGTGATGTTTGCCGGTGCGGGAATGGAATGGCACGGTGCATCGTTCTACCCGGTGACCGGAACGCATGGTGGTCCGCTCGACAATCCGACGGCGCGCATCAAGCTGCGCGAACTGGAAGGAAGGCTGGACGACGACCGCCTTGTCCTGAACGAGGGACATTTCTTCGACAAATGGGGCCGGCGCATGCGCATTGACGAGGTCATGCAGTGAACCGTGCAAAGCAAAGGTGCTGACGCCTGTGACCCGGCGACTGCTGATCGTTCTGTTGAACACCGATCCGCGTAACCCGGAAGAACTGGGCGCGCCGTTCTATCATGCGGCCGTGGCCGCAGCGATGGACTATCAGGTCGATATCGTGTGCACCGCGACGGCAGGCCGTCTGATGATGAAAGGTGTAGCTGAGAATATTCACATCAAAGCTGGTCATCCGAAGACGGTTTATGACTGGATCCGGGAAGCACATGACCAAGGCGCCAAGCTGTGGGCGTGCCCGGCCAATCTCGATCTCTACGACATGACGGATGACGACCTGATCCCCGAATGCAGTGGCATGATGGGCGCGGCGACGATGATCCAGGACATCATGGACGGCGAGTGCCGTGTCCTGACTTACTGAGGCGCTCCCATGGTCAATGTACAGGGCCACGAATTCCCGGATCACCTCTATTACGATATCGACAATCAGATCTGGTACGAGCCGCTGCCGGACGGAACGATCCGTGCCGGATTCACGGCATGGTCGACGACGCTGATGGGCGATGTGCTGGTGTTCACACCCAAGCGTATCGGCAAGGATTTCGAGACCAACCGCTCATTCGCCGTGGTTGAAGGCGGCAAATGGGTCGGCGCTGCGCGGGCCGCGTTCGACGGGATTGTTGTCGCGCACAACGAAAAGCTGATGCGCAAGCCGGAAATTCTCAACAGCGATGCGTATGGAGAAGGCTGGATGCTGATCGTGCAGGCATCGCGCGCGGACTGGAAACAGCGGCTCGTAACGGGGGCTCAGTTGCAGCCGGCGCTGGAGGCCTGGCTTGCCTCCGAAGACTATAAGTCGCGCTAGAGCCGAATGGCTGTCGTTCAGTTCGCGTGCGCGACGGTGCTTCACACAAGGCGCAAGCAACATTGCGACCCAATTTTTATGGCGGCTGGAAGCCGGGGACTTTTTCCAGAGAAGTCTCCCGATCGAGAACGCAGGCTCTCTGACCGGAAATACGGCGCGATGGCGGAGAGAGACGGTCTGCGGTCCAACATTCTCCGATTGCCAAGATGCTAGCGTTACTCTTTTTGCGTCGGACGCTTTTAGGGGAGGGACTGGTCACGCAATCTTGGGCCGCTTTTGACCCAAAGCGGACATTGGCTAGCTGTTGAATAGAAGCGGCTAGGACGCATTGAAAGCGGTAAATGGATAACGATGAGGTTGGAGATAGTCGGCCTTTGAGTGTAGCATTCCACTCCTAGGCCGAACCAATGGCGCTGCCGCCTGCAGCGCGTGATCGGCGTTGCAGTTCTTAGACCGCCTCGGGAAGCCACAGGCGGAACGTCGTGCCGCAGCCAAGTTCGCTTTCCGCCCAAAGTCGTCCGCCCTGGCGGGTAATCAGCGTCTGGCTGATCGAGAGCCCGAGTCCGGTGCCGGTC
>JAEXXW010000324.1 GCA_023405565.1 Pseudomonadota bacterium | reverse complement strand
GGTTAATCGCATCTCCGTCGCTGTCCTTGTCGATGGCACCTACACGAAGAACGACAGAGGCGAATCGCTTTATTCACCGCGTGAAAAGGAAGAACTCGATCGTATCGCCGCTCTCGTCCGCTCGGCCATCGGCTTCGATCAGAAGCGCGGTGACCAGGTCGAGGTCGTCAACCTTCGCTTCGCCGAGACGCCGCAGAACCTGATCAACGAGCCGAAAGGCTGGATGGATCTGCAATTCACCAAGGAAGACATCATGCGCGGCATCGAGCTTGCGGTGATGAGCCTTCTCGGACTGATTGTCCTGTTCTTCATCGTCCGCCCGCTGGTGCGCAAGATCGTCACGCCGGACAAGCCAGCCCCCGGCACACGCCTCCCCGACGGCACCGTCGCCGGCGGCGGATTATTGCCGGGCGGCGGGCCGAATGTGGAACTCGTCAGCGGCGACGCGATCGCCATCTCCAACCACACCTCGAACATGATCGATATCGCTCAGGTGCAAGGACAGGTGCACGCCCAGTCGGTGCAGAAAGTCGGTGAGCTTGCTGACCGCAATCCACACGAGACCGTCGCGATCATCCGTCAATGGCTGCATGAAGCGGCGTAACCGGACTTAATTGAAATGGCATCCGCAAGTGAGAAAAACCAAGGTGATATCGCCAGCGTCATGGCGACACTGGCTGGCCGGCAAGGCGAAGGCAACAAACCAAGCCGCAATCTGACGGGACCAGAACGCGCCGCCGTATTAATGCTTGCCCTCGGCGATCAATATGGCGGCAAGATCTGGGAATTGCTCGACGACGACGAGTTGCGTGAACTGTCGATTGTCATGTCGACTCTCGGCACGATCGACGCCGAACTCGTGGAAGGTTTGCTGCTTGAATTCGTCAGCCGGTTGTCCGCCTCCGGCTCGCTGATGGGCAATTACGAAGCCACGGAACGTCTGCTGTTCCAGTTCCTGCCGGCCGATCGCGTCGGCGGCATCATGGACGAAATCCGCGGGCCGGCCGGCCGCAACATGTGGGAGAAGCTCTCCAACGTCCAGGAAGACGTGCTGGCGAACTATCTCAAGAACGAATATCCGCAGACCATCGCCGTCGTCCTTTCCAAGCTGCGTCCGGAACATTCCGCGCGCGTCCTTGCGATCCTGCCCGAGGACATCGCACTCGATGTCGTCAACCGCATGCTGCGGATGGAGGCGATCCAGAAGGAAGTGATTGACCGCGTCGAACAGACGCTGCGCACAGAATTCATGTCCAACATCTCCAAGTCGCGCCGCCGCGACGCGCACGAGGTGATGGCCGAAATCTTCAACAATTTCGATCGCCAGACCGAAACCCGCTTCCTGACTTCGCTCGAGGAAGAAAACCGCGACAGCGCCGAGCGCATCAAGGCGCTGATGTTCACCTTCGACGATCTGATCAAGCTCGATGCCGGTTCGGCGCAGACGCTCATGCGCCATATCGACAAAGACAAGCTTGCGATCGCCCTGAAGGGCGCCAACGAGACGGTGCGTCAGTTCTTCTTCTCCAATATGTCCTCGCGCGCCGCCAAGATGTTGACCGACGATATGAGCGTGCTGGGCGCGGTCCGCCTGCGCGACGTCGATGAAGCGCAGGTTCTGCTGGTCAACCTCGCCAAGGATCTCGCGGCCAAGGGCGAACTCGTTATTTCCAAGCAGCGCGGCGACGAGGAGCTTGTCTATTGATGAGCAATCCCGCGAAATTCCTGTTCGATATCGACTTCGATGCGCCGAAGGTGGCGAACACCATTCCGCTCGCCGACCATCATGCCAAGGTCGAGGAGGCCGAGACACAGGCCTATCGTAAGGGATTTTCGGCCGGTCAGCAGGAAGCGCAAGGCGAATCCGCGCGCCGTCTCGCCATCGCGATGGAGGACATCGCCCGCTCGCTGGACAAGCTCTCGCGGGGCCTGTCGGGTGTGGAGCAGCGCGTCGAAGCCGAAGCGATCGAAGTTGCCGTGACCACCGGCCGCAAGCTGGCGTCAGCGCTGATCGAACGAGAACCCTTCGCCGAAATCCAGGCCTTGGCCGCCGGCTGTTTTCGCGAGCTCATCGCAACGCCGCATGTCGTCGTGCGGCTTCATGACAGTCTCTATCCCGAAGCGCAGACGCGCCTCGCCGAAATCGCCCGCCAGAGCGGCTTTGAGGGCCGTCTCCTCGTTCTGGCGGAGCCGGATATCGGCATCGGCGATTGCCGCATCGAATGGGCGGATGGCGGCATGACCCGCGACCGCGCGGCGACAGACGCACAGATCGAAGACACAGTCCGGCGCTTCGTGCAGGCCCGGCTCAAGACCACTGAAAATTCCTTGAAAGGCAATCATCCATGACCGACGTGCCGTATCCCAATCTCGAACCTGGCGCGACACCACCGATGGATATGACGGTGCCGCCTGTGACCGAACAGGAGAGCACGAACAAGACCGCGGCCGATCTCGAAGCGATCTTCGACGTGCCGGTACAGGTGTCCGCCGTTCTTGGCCGCTCGCGCATGGATGTGAGCGAGTTGCTGCGGCTCGGGCCAGGCGCCGTTCTCGAACTCGACCGCAAGGTCGGTGAAGCGATCGATATCTACGTCAACAACCGGCTCGTCGCCCGCGGCGAAGTCGTTCTGGTCGAAGACAAGCTCGGCGTAACAATGACGGAAATCATCAAGGCTGATCGATGACGGCGGCGCGAACAGCGAATGACAACTTGCGAATGGCCCTGAGCTGGCCGCGTTTCGCATCACCGCTTGCTGTTCGCTACTGAGTACCTGCATCAAGGAGAAAAAGAACATGCGACTTCTCATCGTAGGAACGCTCAAGGGGCAACTGACACTCGCCACCAAATACGCGATGGACAAGGGCGCGTCGGTGATGCATGCCGACACCGCAGACCAGGCTCTGGCTGTGCTGCGCTCGGGTCGCGGCGCCGACCTCCTGATGGTGGATGTTGCTCTCGACATCGCCGGACTTGTGACACGGCTGGTCAGCGAACATATCCATGCGCCGATCGTCGCCTGCGGCATCGAGAACAACGCCAAGGCGGCCGTCGCCGCCATCCATGCCGGCGCGAAGGAATACATCCCGCTGCCGCCCGATCCGGAGATGATCGCGGCCGTGCTCGCCGCCGTCGCCGATGACGATCGCGAAATGGTCTGGCGCGACGAGAGCATGGGCCATGTCGTCAAGCTCGCCCAGCAGATCGCCGGCTCCGATGCCTCGGTGCTGCTCACCGGCGAGAGCGGCACCGGCAAGGAAGTGCTGGCCCGTTATGTCCACCCCCGCTCCAAGCGTGCCAAGAAGCACTT
>JAEXXW010000672.1 GCA_023405565.1 Pseudomonadota bacterium | reverse complement strand
GATCGAAGCTCTGCAGAATCGCCAAAACGGCTTCGACATCGGCGAGCGCTGCTCCCAGCTTGTCAGCAACGGATTGCAGATCGCCGCTCAAGTAACCGGCCTCATCGACCAGATCGATCAGATGCTGACCGATCATGCGGCGCGCGGGATCGGTCACCGCAAGCGCGAGCTGTTCGGCAAGATAATCTGTCAGCGTTTGTTCAGTCGAGACAAAGGCTTCGAGATTGTATTCGCCGTCCTCGCGTCCGCCGGTGCCGACACTGGCCCATTCGGAATGCGCGGCGGTTGCGTCGTCGTTGCGGGCCGACGCAATTCCGGTCCCACCGTCCTCGGGAAACACGTTGTCCAAGCGAGTGCCAAGTTCGTCTTCCATAGCGTTGCGGCTGGTGGTGAGATCGTCACCCATCCAGTCACCGGCCGCTTCATTTACGGAATCCCGGCCCGGGGTGTCGCCGGCTCCCGCCTCCATCGGCGAGGCAGGGCCGTCATCGTCACTGACACGCTCAAGGAGCGGGTTTTTCTCGAGCTCCTCCTCGACATAGGCCATCAGGTCCAGATTTGAGAGCTGCAGCAGCTTGATGGCCTGCATCAGCTGCGGCGTCATCACCAGCGCTTGGCTTTGTCGGAATTCGAGACGAGTGGTAAGAGCCATGCCGCGTTTTTACCCTAGCGGCATGATTTATGCATGAGGAAAATGTAACGGGACGGTAAATGCGAGAGCCGCGGATTCCCGTCAAAATTGCCTTAAAAACAGGCAATTCTCCGGAGGCTGCCTTATAGGCGAAACTCCTCGCCAAGATACAGCCGGCGCACGTCCGGGTTATTCACAATATCCTCGGCTCGGCCTTCCATCAGAACCTCACCGGAATAAATGATGTAGCCTCTGTCCGTCAGGCCGAGTGTCTCGCGGACATTGTGATCTGTAATCAGAACCCCGATTCCACGCCGGGTCAGGTGCTTGACCAGAACCTGAATATCACCGACGGCGATCGGGTCGATGCCTGCGAATGGTTCGTCCAGCAACATATAGTTGGGCCGCGTCGCCAGCGCGCGCGCGATTTCGACGCGTCGACGCTCACCGCCGGACAAGGCAATCGACGGCGATTTGCGCAAGCGTGTGATGTTGAACTCGTCGAGCAGATTTTCGAGATCGCGATCGCGCTGTTTGGAATCGGGCTCGATCACCTCCAGCACCGAACGAATATTGTCTTCGACATTCAGCCCCCGGAAAATCGAGGCTTCCTGCGGCAAATAGCCGATACCCAGCCGTGCGCGCTGATACATCGGCAAGGCCGTGACATCGTTTCCATCGAGCTCGATCTTGCCGCGTTCGGCTTTGATCAGCCCGGTGATCATATAGAAAATCGTGGTTTTGCCCGCCCCGTTTGGCCCGAGAAGGCCCACCGCTTCGCCGCGGCGGACAAACAGGCTCGCGCCACGCACAACCTTGCGCGTGCCAAAGCTTTTTTCCAGGCTATGGGCCGCAAGATATCCTTGCAAGGCAGGCGGCGGAGCCGGTTCGGCGCGGCGTGGCCGCGGCGGAACAAAGCGCGGTTCGGCCGGCCGTGGCGGGGCTTCGTAATTGGCAGGTGCCGCATGGAGCGGTGGAGAGGCATTGCGTCTGAATTGCTGCGCAGGATCACCCCGATAGCTCTCCTGAGCCACTGTGTCGGGATGCAGCGGATGCTGCCAGGCCTGCTGTTGCCGCATCGCCCCCTCACCGAGGAGATATTCATCCGGCAAGGGCTCGACGTGAAGCTCGTCCGGGAATTGGGGCTGCAGCCCGGTTGTTTTCGCGACAACCGCGGCCTGCGGCCCCTTTTTTACGAGGCCGCCAATCTTCTCCAATTCGACACGCCACGTCCCCGACGGCTTGCGCTTGCGCGGCTTGGCACGGCGGCGGAAGAACGAAAAAATATCCAGCACAAAAGCCCCTTCAGGCCAACCACCGCCTGCTACCGACATAGTCCGGCGGAATCACGGTTGCAACGGACCTGCAGCCTGGCGCCTCAGTTGCTACCGGTACTGCCACTGGGGCGAGATTTAGGCGAGCTGTTCTTATTATCCCGGCCAGGCAGACTTAGCCCTCCACCCTTTTCGTCCTTGCTGTTGGTCGAAAACACCCCTTGAACGGGCCGCCCCTTGGCCGATTCAACCTTGGCGGCGCTGGTCGTGAGATCGACAACCAACCGGTCTCCGCGCAGGACATTCGTTCCCTGGGTAATCACAACGCCCCCTTCCAGCGTCACCGTATTGGTCTTCATCTCGAAAATACCGATCGCGCCGGTCGCCGTCTGTTCCTTCTGAATCACCACCACCCCGCCGCGCGCCTCGAGCCTCCGGATCGACTGGCGCCCCCCCGGACCGGGCTCGGCGGCCTTCATAGTGCCCTTGGTGGCGGTTTTACCGCCCTTGGGATCGTCCTGATCGTAAAAAACCACGAGATCCTTGCATTTCATGATCACATCGCCCTGTGTGACCACCACATTGCCGCTGAAAATAGCCGTCTTGTCCTTGTCGCGCACTTCAAGCGAAGCCGCTTCAATCTTCACCGGCTGGTCGCGGTTCTGCGAAAATCCCTGCAGCGCGTTCGGCACACCCGTATTTTGCGCCGGCGCGTTTTGTGCCGGCGCTGCGCCGGCAAAACACATCGCAGCCAGCACCGCCGGCACAAGCCGAACCTTGGACGTAAAGCGAAAAATCATTGTGTCTTGGCCTGAGACTGGGTCGTCGTTTGTGACGGCATACCGCGATTCACGGCCTCAGGTGTGAGCGTCATGACGACGCTGCCATCGAAGCGGATCACAGCGCCTGTTTCGGTCACTTCCAGACGATCCGCGTCAAGCGTGCCCTGCGGCATCTTCAACTGAACGGGCTTTTCCGAGACAATACGGCCCTTTTTGATCTCGACCTGCGCTTCGGTCAGCCGCCCATGATAGCCGGCGGTCGAATTGATGATGATTTCCTGACCAAGCGTCAGCAGATCGGCCTTGGTATTGTACACACCATCCACAGCCGTCAACGTCACACGGCTTTTGTCTTCCATGTCGATACGCGCGCTGATCTCCTTCAATTCCACCACCTGGGGGGTCTTGGTGTCCTGGGAGGCTGCGGCCGCAGTGACCTCATACTCGCGCTGATCCTTGGTGAAGCCGGCCAGCCGGGGCGCTTCCATGGTGATCTTCGATCCCGAAATCACCAGGGTGCCAAACTCGGTCGGTACCCTCAGCCAGCGCGACGGATTGAGATAATTGGCCGCCACAAGCCCGACAAACGTGAGCACCAGCACCGTCGGGACCGCCCTGCGCAGAAAGCGCACATGGCGGCTGTGCCGGCGGGCGCCAGCAATCACCGTGCTTCGCTTTCCCACAATCGGCTGGTCCGGCTGACCCCAGTCCTCCGGTTCCCTAAGCATGCGGTTCATGAAAACGAGGTTTCCCACCCCCGGAATCGACAATAATCCCAAGCCATTCTAGCTTGAGATTAGGCGAAAATCGCTTGGGAATATGGCCTCGACACGGCGCGGTGGTCAGGAATGAGCGAAAATATCCTGATCCTGCCACCCCGTGAGGTCGAGGCGCGCCCGGTCCGGCAGGAACCGGAAACAGGCTTCGGCCAGATCCGTGCGGCCCTCCCGCGCCAGCATCGCATCAAGCTTGTCCTTGATGGCGTGCAGATAAAGGACATCCGACGCCGCATAAGCCACCTGCGCCTCGCTGAGGCTATCCGCCCCCCAATCCGACGATTGCTGCTGCTTCGACATGTCGACCCCCAGCAACTCTCGCGCGAGGTCCTTGAGGCCATGACGGTCGGTATAGGTCCGGGTCAGCCGGGATGCGATCTTGGTGCAATAAAGCGGGGCCGGCATGACCCCGAAAGCGTTGGACAGGACAGCAATATCGAAGCGCGCGAAGTGAAATATCTTCAGGATCGAGGGATCCGTGAGCAGACGCTTCAAATTCGGCGCATCGGTCGCGCCCGCCGGAATTTGCACCACGTCGGCCGAACCGTCTCCAGGCGATAACTGGACCACGCAGAGTCGGTCGCGATGCGGGTTGAGTCCCAGCGTTTCGGTGTCGATTGCGACCGCGGTCTTGTAACGTGAAAGGTCGGGCAGATCGCCGCGGTGCAGGCGGATGGTCATTCAAATCTCGCGGAAGATGACAGGCGCCGGATTAGTAAGCCCAACCATCCGGCGGCGCAAGAATCCGCAACACCGCAAAGCGACAGCCCCCATCGACGCCGACCATCACGGAGGGCACACCGGCAGGGCCTTCAAACGCGTTGCGATACGACATCTCCCGTCCCGCAGCGGCCAGCACTCTTTAACGAGGGGATATGATGCACCTAGGGGATATGATGGCGGGTTTGCCGGAACGACCTTCTGAAATCGCTCCATACTGCGCGCGCGGCGCGCGGCGCTCGCGCCTCGCCTCCGGCAACATCCGGACGACGTGCGGCATCAACCAAACCTGCGTCCATGACCTCGGCATAAGCGGCAGATGTCCTGACCGCAATGTCCGTCCAATCATAACGACGAATATTGTGTCGCCGCATCGCGTCCCGCTCAGTCCTGTTCACGCGCGTGCCGGCCAAAGCCGTTATCTTACGCCTCAGATCGGCGAGACTGCCGACCTGAAAGACATGATCCGGATCATCAATCACTTCAAGGTTGGATGGAATATTGCTGACAAGGACCGGCACACCATAGCTGAGTGCCTCCAGCAGCACGAGCGGCAGTCCCTCATGCGATGATGGCAACACGAACAAACCCGCATGGGCATAAAGCTGTTGCAGCGACTCTCCACTCTGGAAGCCAGCCATGACGACATTGTCGGCGGCAGCAGCTTCAGCGGCCAGCGTATCGGCATAGTTGTTCTGGTGATCGATCTTGCCGACGATCGCGAGCTTCCAGCCTTCCAGCTCCGCCGACACAAATGCGCGGAGGAGATCGAGCTGACGCTTCTCCGGCACGAGCCGTCCGACCGACAGGATGTACCGACCGGGCTGCAATCCAAGCTGCGCAATCTTGTCCGTCTTGAGCGGGATGTCCGGCAGATCGACGCCATTCGGAATAACGTCACACGATTTGCCGTATTTGGCTTTGACCAGATTATCGATGGTGCGGCTTATCACAATGCGCTTATGCGCGAACCGCATCCCGAGAGCTTCACCGGTTTTGAGAACCGTGCGCGCCGCCCAACCCCATTTTTCGCGATTATAGTCCTCTCCGTGATGCGTCACCACAACGCGCAGACCGAGCAATCTTAGCAAGGGAGCAACAAGCGCCGGTCCAACGCCATGCACATGCACGATCTGAGGCCTGAGAAAGCCGGCCACAAGCGCACAGACAAAAGAATGAAGCAGTGCCTCGAAATAAGTATTCCGAACGGTCCAGAGGCGCAGCAACCTGACGCCTTTCCAACTGGCTCCGTATTTCGCACCAACATAAGGAGAGCGGAAACAGACCGTCACCTCATGGCCGAGCTGAACAAGCCGCGGCGTGAGATTTTCCGCATGCGCTTCGATACCGCCCTGAACACCGGGGAACCCGCGAAACCCGAACATGTAGATTTCACCTTTTCCGGAAGGGCTCATCTCTCATGCTCCGCGGATCAGTTGTTCATGAATGTCTTGAGCGGGTAATGCTCGTCCGGCGTCATGCGTCCTTTGACCAGTTTCCCTTTGACGCTTTTTTCGAGAAACGATCCGCGCTGGACGAACGGAGACGACCTGACATCGGAATAGTCGATGTAGCTGTCGAAACAGATTTTCCTGCCGAGGGAGACCTTGATCTTGTTTTTCAGAACCCACATCAGGGGCTCTGTCTTCGGCATCTGCGGCACAATGTTCGAGCGCATAGCTGTGCGCGCCGTCGTCACCATCCAGCAATTCTGGCCGCAGGCCTCGACCTTCTTTCGCGTCCGCTGGGCGACTTCGCCGTTGATGATGTCATCCCACGATTGCCTTGCGAGGTTTCCCATCGGCAGATCGGAGCGCACATTGCAGGCCCAGACGTCCGACCAGGGATCGATGAAGGCAAAGTCCTTCCCCGCACTGCAGGGGATGAGCCGATCGTGTCCGAGTATCTTCTCGATCAGGCCGAGATTGAGATAGGCGCGGAACCAGTTCTTCGGCTTCGGGCTCCGCAGCATCGCCTCGATGAGGCCCTCGACCTGCCGAGCGACCGACTTGCGCTCATAGAAATAGTTGTCGTTCTTGTAGAATTGCCAGGCGTTATGCAGTGTGGATGTTGCGAGTTCGTAGCCTTCTTTCCTGGCAAACTCATAGACATCGACAAGCTGGTTGACGTTTTCGTCCTGGATGACCATGGCAAAGCCAAGGTCAGTACCGCCCGCCTCCTTGAGCGCTCGCAGCCCCGCAACCTTTGTTGCATAGCCATTCTTTTCTCCGCGAATGGCGTCGTTGGTTTCCCGATCTCCCTCCAGCGAGAACCGCACCTTGATGTTGGGATACTTTTTGATGATCGGCACCAGCCGCTCGGGATGCAGAC
>JAEXXW010000646.1 GCA_023405565.1 Pseudomonadota bacterium | reverse complement strand
GCGCTGGCTGCTGGTGACGTCGGCTCATCATATGCCTCGTTCGGTCGGCATTTTCCGCAAGGCTGGTTTCCCGGTCGAAGCGCATCCGGTCGATTTCCGTACGCGGGGACCGGATGATGTGGCGACCTCTTTCGGATCCATCGCCAGCGGGCTGGCGCGGACCGATACCGCCATGCACGAATGGGCCGGTTTGCTGGTCTATTGGCTGTCCGGTGACAGCAGCGAGCTGTTTCCCGGGCCGCAGAGCGGGGCGCAGCAGAGTGCGGACAACCATCGCCCTTAGCCCGTCATTTTCACGACGGCGCGATCATGGTTACCAAATTGAAAAGATTTCCTCTCATACTGCCAATCCGGGTGGGGTGAGGGAGTAGTGTTGTGTCGATCAATATGCGCGTGATCCCGGTCGAAGGCGTGACGGCGCTGCCGGATATTGCCGAGTTGCCGAAGGAGGCCGATATTCGCCGCGACAAGCGCGAATTGCTGCTTCTGAATGTCGCGACGGGACTGGCTGTTTTGCTTGTATCCTGCGCCTGGGTGCTGCTCGCGCTCGATTAAACGAGAGCGTTTTCGAGCGAAGTGGATGCCGGTTCGCTTGAAGAAAACGCGTCGAAACAAAGGGCTGGAGCCCCGGCTTTGATTCCGTCAAGGCCGGAAAGGCTCTAGTCGGACTTGATGGCTGCGCTGGCGTCAGACACGAACTGGCGCGCCCACATGACGGCGAAGATCGCGGCGGTCGAAAAGAACAACAGCCACGGCGAAATGAACCAGCCGAGATAGCCAAGCGCGAAGAAGAAGGCGCGCTGGCCGCGGTTGAAATGCAGGCCTGCGGCTTCGCACAATTTCGCGGTACGGCGTGCGTGGCGCTTGGCTTCGACGGTGTCTTTCTCCGAGGCTGGCGGCATCGAACCGATCATGATGGCCACGTAGTTGTAGAGCCGGTACGCCCAGGCGAATTTGAAGAATGCGTAGACGAAGATCGTCGCCAGGCCGATGGTCTTGATCTCCCATTGCATGCGCGTCGTCGGAAAGCCGAAAGGCAGAGTGGACACGATGGTGATCAGATCTTCCGTCGAACGAAGCACGGTCAGGGTGCCGCCGATCGCGATCAGCGATGTGGACGCGAAGAAAGCCGTACCGTTCTGCAGCGAGGCCATGATCTGGGCATCGACCATGCGCATCTCGCGTTTCAGCATCTGCTGCATCCACCCGCCGCGATAATCATGCATCCGGGCGTTGAGACCGCCACGGCCATGCGTGGTCAGTTCGAGCAAGGCCGCATAGCCCATCCAGGTCACAATGAAGAAGGCGAGGGCGAACAGGTCGAGGGTGCCAAATAGCATGATGGTGCTCTGTCTACGCGAGTCAGCGGCTATTTTCGCGGATTGCCGCGACGCTGCCAACCTGATTGGACGCAACACAGGATGTGGCGGTATATATGATCGGGCAAGCCGGGAGACCCATGACATGCCGCAAGTCATCACAACCAGTGTCAAATCGCTCGTCGAGCACGCGGAGAAGGAGATCGAAAACCTGACGGTGGAACAGGCGATCAGTCTGCACGGCCGCGATGATGTCGTGCTTGTCGATATCCGCGACATCCGTGAATTGCAGCGCGATGGTCGCGTGCCCGGAGCCTTTCACTGTCCGCGCGGCATGCTTGAATTCTGGATCGACCCGGACAGTCCCTATCACAAGGAGGTCTTTGCGCAGGACAAGACATACGTGTTCTTTTGCGCCGGCGGCATGCGGTCCGCTTTGGCCGCGCAGACAGCCAAGCAGATGGGATTGAAGCCGGTCGCCCATATCCGGGGCGGCTTCGGCGCCTGGAAAAAGACCGGCGGTCCGGTCGAAATGCCCGAGCCGAAATCCTGACCTGTCATTCGCCCGGCTGATCGTCGCGATCATTTCTTTTTGCTTGCCGGACCGGACGGCGCGCTCCAGAAATGCGGCAGGAGTTTCCGGATGTCGCTCAAACTCATTCTCGGCAACAAGAATTATTCGTCCTGGTCGCTGCGCCCGTGGATTGCAATGCGCAATGCCGGCATTCCTTTCGAGGAAGAGGTGATCCCGCTTTATGAGCCGGGCAGTGCTGAGCGGATGGCCACCTATTCACCGACCGGTAAAGTGCCGGTTCTGATCGACGGTGACATGGTGATCTGGGAATCGCTGGCTATCCTCGAGCATATCGCCGAGCGTTTCCCGAAAGCGCAGCTATGGCCGGCCGATGCCAAGGCGCGGGCCTGTGCGCGCGCCATTTCTTCTGAGATGCATGCTGGTTTTCTCCCGCTGCGCAAGCATTTTCCGATGAATATGCGCCGTGAGAAGCGCAAGCTGGAATTGACCGAAGATGCGGCCGCCAATGTGCGCCGCATCGAACAAATCTGGACTGATTGTCGCCAACGGTTTGGCGCGGGTGGGCCCTTCCTGTTCGGGGCTTTCGGCGCCGCTGACGCGATGTATGCCCCTATCGTTTCGCGTTTCGAAAGCTACGCCATCGGCGTTGGGCCTGTGGCCAAAGACTATATGACCGCAATGATGGCCTTGCCGGCCTGGATCGAATGGCGAAATGCCGGCGTGGTGGAACCATGGGTCATGCCGGGTAACGAAGTGAGCTAGGAATAGTTCCTCCGGAACCTGTCTCCTGCCGAGGGCGTTTCGTTGGCATTGCATGCCAACATGACGAGCCTCAATGCCTGTCTCCCTCCTTCGCGAGAATGATAATGTCTGGTGCGTCGCTCACGCGAAGCGCGCCGCGATGCTGATCGACGGAGCGTCCTATTTCGGCGCGGTGCGTGAAAGTCTTATCAACGCGCGGCATTCCATTCACGTTGTCGGGTGGGACATCGACAGTCGTATGCGGCTGGTTGGCGCCAGCGGTCATGTCGATGACGGTCTTCCCGAGACCTTGGCAGAGTTCCTGTCGGCGCTGGTTGAGCGGCGGCCGCAGTTGACCATTCGTCTTCTTCTCTGGGATTTTTCGGTCTTGTATGCGCTGGAACGGGAAATCTTTCCATCGTTGGCACTGAACTGGAAAACGCCAGACCAGATCCAGTTTTGTCTCGACAACGATGTGCCGCTTGGCTGTTCTCAGCACCAGAAGATCGTTGTCGTTGATGACAGCCTGGCATTTTCGGGCGGTCTCGATCTGACGATCCGCCGCTGGGATACGTCGGATCACGCGTTGGACAATGACCGGCGCTGCGATCCTCTGGGCCACAGCTATCGGCCGTTCCACGATGTTCAGGCCCTCGTTGACGGCGACGCCGCGATGGCATTGTCCGATCTTGTGCGTGAGCGCTGGCGGCGGGCGGAATGCAGCGAATTGCCAAAGGCGCCGGCACAGACCGACTGCTGGCCCGCCAGCGTGAAGCCGGATTTCACGGATGTCCAAGTCGGCATCGCACGAACGCAGCCCGGTGGTCCGGGCACGAAGGAGATACGCGAGGTCGAGCGTCTGTTCATGACAATGATCGACGACGCGGAGCGTATGATATACGTCGAGAACCAGTTCATGACCTCGCAGGCGATCGCCAAGCGGTTGGTGCAACGCTTGCGGCGCAGGCCGAAACTCGAGGCCGTGCTGGTTGCGCCGAATACGCCCGAATCCTGGATCGAGTCTCACACGATGCGGAATGGCCGCATCCGGTTTCAGGACATTATCGACAAAGCCGATGTCAGTGATCGTGTCCGGATCGTCTATCCCGAAGTTGCGAGTGACGACAAAGCGGTCGACACCATGGTCCATTCGAAGATCATGATCGTCGACGATCGTCTGCTCCGGATCGGCTCGGCCAATCTCAACAATCGCTCGATGGGGGCCGACACCGAATGTGATCTGGTCATCGAAGCGAAAACCGCCGGACAACAGACAACGATCGAACGGCTGCGGAATCGCCTCCTCGGCGAGCATTGCGGTGCCACAGCAGAGGACGTCACCGAATTGCTCGAGGATACGGGATCACTGGTGACAGTGACCGACATCCTGGCCCGCCACGGTCACAGTCTGCGCCCGATCAAAGACGGCCCGCCCGATGCTGACGAGATCACGACATATCTTGAAAGTCTGGCCGACCCGGAGCGACCGGTGTTGCTGCGTTCCGTTTTCGGATCGGCGTGGTATTACGTTCGCAAGGTGATGTCGGCCGGTCTGTTCAAATTCACCTTGATTGCACTGATGCTCTTGGGTTTGACCTTGGCCTGGCGTCTGACTCCGTTAGCGGACATTGCCATCACACAAGCCGCCGGGACTTTTAAAGGTGAGGTGACCCAATCCTATTGGGCACCGCTCGCGGTACTGGGCGCATTCCTTGTCGGCGGACTCGTTGCTTTTCCGGTGACAGTCCTGATTGCCATAACGGCTGCGAGCTTTGGCTCGTGGCTTGGCTTTTGTTACGGGCTGGCCGGTGCAATGGCCAGCGCTGTGCTGACATATGCGATCGGCGCGATGATGGGTCGTGAGGCATTACAAAGCCTTCTTGGCCGGCGGTTGACCGATATTCGCAACAAAATTGCGCGGCAAGGCGTGTTGGCCGTTGCCGCTATTCGCCTCGTGCCGGTCGCGCCTTTTACACTGGTGAATCTCGTGGCCGGCGCCAGCGGCATTGGGCTTGGGCATTACCTCGCCGGCACAGTGCTGGGCCTTCTTCCGGGCCTTGTCCTGATGTCTCTTCTCGGCGGTCAGATCATGCGTATCATCGCATCGCCGCGACCGATTGATATCCTGATTTTCGTTGCGCTCATCGCAGCCTGGGTCGCCTCTATCTTTGCAATCCAGTCTGTCTTCTCGAAATATGGACGGGCCTCTTGAACGGCGAGCGTCGGCGGGCCATTCGCCTGATGACGTGGAACATCCACGGAGCTATCGGTCGCAATCCGCGATTTGATCTGGAAAAGGTCGCAGCGCTTATCCTGCGGGCCGATCCCGATATTGTCGCGCTGCAGGAGGTGGATTCCCGCCGCTCGACCAACGGCGATCCGTTTCTGATGCTTCAGGAAATGCTTGGCCATTACGGCATGGTTGCGAAATCCATCGTCACCGAGGACGGTGAATATGGACAGATGCTGATGAGCCGCTGGCCGCTTTGCGACACTGGCATCCACGATATTTCCTACGGGGAATTCGAACCACGCCGCGCAATTTCCACGCGGATCGAGACGCCCGACGGGCGGCTCCATGTCGTTGCAACGCATCTGGGGCTCAGCATCCGCGAGCGCAGAACGCAGGCACGCGCGCTTCTGAAGATCATCGGCGAGGCGATGCCCTTCGTCCTGATGGGCGATTTCAATGACTGGTTCTGGCCCGGATCGATCCGCCGCATCTTGGCGCGGATCCTGCCGGATCATTCGCGATACCGGACATTTCCCTCTTTCTTTCCGCTGCTCCGGCTGGATCGGATTTATTGCCGGCCTCACGGACTGCTCGTGCAGGTATGGAC
>JAEXXW010000542.1 GCA_023405565.1 Pseudomonadota bacterium | reverse complement strand
AGCTCGATCTTCGTGACGCCATGCTGCTGCAGGGTTTTCGGCAACGTTTCGACAAATGGATCAACCACAGAGATCTTGTCGCCGTAAGTCTGGGCAAGGCTCTCGACAATCTCGAGGGCCGGGCTTTCACGCATGTCATCGACATTGGCCTTGAATGTCAGACCAAGACAGCTCACCTCCCGGTCCGGATATTCCTCGATGATCTGAGCGATCTGCTGCGTCACATAATGGGCCTTGCCATCGTTGACCTCTCGCGACATGCGGATCAGTCTCGCCTCATGCGGCGCCGCATCGACAATGAACCAGGGATCGACCGCGATACAATGGCCGCCAACACCTGGACCCGGATTCAGGATTTTGACCCGCGGATGCCGGTTTGCGATTTCGATGACGTCCCAAACGTCGACATCGACGCGGTCGCAAATAAGCGACAACTCATTTGCAAAAGCAATATTCGTGTCGCGATAGGCATTTTCGGTCAGCTTCACCATTTCAGCAGTCCGTGCCAGTGTTTCCACACAGGTTCCGCGCACGAACAGCTCGTAGAATTGCCGCGCCCGTGTCGCGCAGCGTGGCGTCAGTCCGCCCACACAGCGATCGTTCTGCACCAGCTCAATGAGGATGCGGCCGGGTAGCACCCGTTCCGGACAATAGGCGATGCAGACATCGGCCTCCTTCTCCGGCTCATCCGGATCCGGAAACGTCAGATCGGGTCGCAGAGAAGCAAGGATCGCGCAGATCTGCTCCGTCGTTCCCACCGGACAAGTGGATTCCAGGATAACGAGACTGCCTTCCGTCAGGTGATCGGCGATCGACCGAACCGCTTGATGAACATGGTCCACGACTGGCTTCTTGTTGCCCGATAATGGTGTTGGAACGGCAATCAGGAACACATCGGCCCGCTCGGGTTCGCTGCGGGTCCGGAGCCGGCCGGACATCACGCATTTCTGCACGAGACCATCGAGATCGGCTTCCGCGATATGAATGTTACCGGCACCGACGGTCGCCACGACCGCCGGATTGACATCGACGCCAACGACATTGATCCCCCTGCTCGCGATCAAGGCCGCCGTCGGCAAGCCGATATAACCGAGTCCGAGAACACAAACGGACGACACATCAGACCGCATATTTCAGCTCCTTGCGATTCATGGGGAGGACCTCCCTGGACAAAACATCGATGATGCGTTCGCTCGCGCGACCATCGCCGAAGGGATTATGGGCTTTGCTCATGCGCAGATAATGCTGCCGATCTTGGAGCAGCCGGAGTGCTTCACCGGCAATGAGGGACGGATCGGTACCGACAAGGAGCGCTGTTCCAGCCTCCACGCCTTCCGGCCGCTCGGTCGTATCACGCATGACCAGCACGGGCTTTCCCAGCGCCGGCGCTTCCTCCTGAACGCCGCCCGAATCCGTCAGCACCAAATGACTCCGCGACAAGAGATGTACGAAGGGAACGTAATCCTGCGGCGGCAGAAGCCGGATGCGCGGATGGTTGCCGAGCATCATCCGCATCGGCCCCATCACGTTCGGATTGGGATGCACAGGGAAAATTGCGATCGTGTCCTCACGCTCGACGATCTTCAGCAGCGCGGCGGCAATCCGCTCCATGCCGCCATCGAAATTCTCCCTCCGATGCGCCGTGACAAGGATGATACGCCGGCTATCGCCCTCGTCCGGCAACTCGTTATAGACATGGTTGGGAAGATCCGCCCGCCGCTCTATTCTCTGCTTTGTCTGGAGAAGCGCGTCGATCACCGTGTTACCCGTCACGAAGATGCGTTCGGGCGGAACGTTCTCGCGTATCAGGGATTCGGCCGCGCGCACCGTCGGCGCGAAATGAAGCGAGGCAATCGAACCGACAACCTTCCGGTTCACCTCTTCCGGCCAAGGCGAATAGATATCGCCCGACCGCAACCCCGCCTCGACGTGATCGACCGGGATCTTGCGATAAAAGGCCGACAAGGCCGCAGCCATCGCCGTCGTCGTATCCCCCTGCACCATAACGCGATCGGGTCCGACCTCAGCCAGGACCTCGTCAAAGCCGCGAATGATCCGCGACGTCATTTCCGGCAGGGTCTGGTTCGGTCGCATGATATCGAGATCGAGATCAGGCTCGATATCCGCGATATCCAGCACCTGATCGAGCATCTCGCGATGCTGCGCCGTCACGCAAACCGTGACATTGAAGTCCCGCTCGCGCTTCAATGCATGGATCACCGGAAACAACTTGATGGCTTCCGGCCGCGTACCGAACGTCACAAGGATATTCATGCCTCACCCCCACGTTGCTGATTCATACCGGCACGGAGCCCCAAGGCTCGTGCGATCACTTCCTTTCCCAGAAGCCCGGCGAATTGCGCATTGGTGCTTGCATATCGCCACCACATCCGCCGCGGCTCCTGATAAGTCCGGTACAGCCATTCAAGGCCGGTTTTCTGGAAGATTTCCGGAGCGCGTCTTACATGCCCGGCGAGGACATCGATCCCGCCACCGACACCCATGATGAAAGGGATGCCGAGCTCATCGCGATACTTGTGAAGAAAACGCTCCTTCTGCGGAGTCGGCATGCCGATGAAAAGGCAATGAGGCGATGCAAACTTGATGTCTTCGATGACCGCCGCCTCCTCTTCGGTCGTGAAATATCCGTCGCGATATCCCGCAAAAGAAAGACCCGGCCAGCGATAGAGCGAATTGACCACCGCGCGTTCCAGCACCTTCTTCCGTGCACCCAGCAGATACGGGCGGAAATCGTGTGCGGCACAGACTTGCAGCAGCCGTTCCATCAGATCGACGCCCGGCACACGGTGCGGTACGGATAATCCAAGCGCGCGCGCACCCCAGACGATACCCATGCCGTCAACGCCAATAATGTGGCTCTCCACCACATCCCGCCGCAATTCGGGATCGTGCCGCGCACGAACAAGCTTTGCCACGTTCACCGCCACATGCTGTTTCGGCTTGCGCGTCAGCATCGCCTCCACGGCCGTCGATACGGTCTCGTCGAACGTCAGCAGATCGATCGGAATCCCCAGAAAATCTGCTCTCATCGTGTCGCCTCCTGCATTGAACCGTCCTTGAATTTCGGCAAAGCTCCGCCGCTGACGGCAACCGGCCTTGCCGACCCCACTCAACGTCGTCTGTTCTCAAGCCTCAGAGATCTGACGCGGCCTATGGATCGCGTTTGCTTGTCGGGGACATCGTCTCCCAATCCCAAAGACACCCGAAGCGATAAGTCTTGATGCCGGATCGCACGATGCGGGCCGGATTTCCGACAACGATCGTTCCGGCCGGAACGTCCCGCGTCACAACGCTACCGGCGCCGACAATCGAGCCATCACCAATCGTAACGCCCGGCATCAGGATGCTGTGCGCGCCGATGAAGCAGCGCTTGCCGATGCGCGTGTCGGCATAAAGACCACGTGTCATATCATGGGTCAGAATGACGGCCCCGAAGGCGACATAACTTTCCTGGCCAATATGCACGCCCGATGGATGCGTTCGGTCGAACTCAACCCGCAGCGAGAAATGCGCCGACGGATCGATATTCATCTGCCAAACTCTCACGAAATAGAACCGGCGCAGATCCATCAGCCGCCGGCGCACGAAGAGCCAGACGGCGCGCAGAATGCCGCGTTTTGGCTCACGAACGGCGACCGGCACGTAAACCGACCAGTCCCTTTCTTCGCGATCGACGGAATCATGGTCTCGAACCATGCGAGCCTGTTCAGTACGCATTGCGATAGGACCTGGGTGAGAGGATTGTCGTCAGCATGATCTTGATATCGAACAGGACAGACCAGTGATCGATGTAGAAAAGATCGTGCTCGACACGCCTGGCCATCTTGTCGACGGTGTCGGTCTCGCCGCGCAAACCGTTGACCTGTGCCCAGCCGGTGATACCGGGCTTGACCTTGTGGCGGCTGGCATAGAGCCTGATCCGCTCTTCGTATTCGTTATCGTGCGCGACAGCATGCGGCCTCGGCCCGACCAGCGACATGTCGCCCGCCAGGACGTTCAGCAGTTGCGGAATCTCGTCGAGATTCGTCTTTCGCAAAAGACGTCCAACCGACGTGACCCGGCTGTCGTTTCGCTCCGCCTGACGAATGACATCACCATCATCCATCGTTGTCATTGTGCGGAACTTGAAGACGCGAAACTCCCGCTGGTTGAAACCGTTGCGCCGCTGCCGGAACAGAACCGGACCATCGCTATCGAGCTTGATGCAGATCGCAATCATCAGCAGCAGCGGCGCCGATATCGCCAACAGGGCACCGGCAACTACGATATCGAAAGCCCGCTTGAGACTACGATCCTTCAAAGTCAGCGGAGCACGGGCCAAACGCAGCGTATGCACACGGCCGACACGAGCCAGAACGAGATCGTGGATCCAGACCCAACTCTGATCCGGTGCAAGATGCACCGTGGCAGGCACGGTCGACAGGCCTTCGACGAAATCACGGATATGCACATGCTCCTGCCACGGCAGCGCAATCACGATATCTTCCACATTCACATGGCGGCAGATATCCTTGACCCGCTGCAGCGCCGAGCATTTGCTCCGGGCGTCATTGGGATCAAGGGCAATGACGTCAATGATATCTGTCCCCACCCCGTCACGCTTCAACGAGGCCTGCACGTCGTTCAGGATCTCCTTGCGCCCGATCATGATGACCTTGCGACCCCGAATGATGCCCCGCCGCAGGCCCTCCTCGACAAGGCGCGACATCAACAGGCGAACGGCCAGTGCTGCTACGACGCCCGCCGCATATTGCGAGATGATAGCCCCACGGGAGTAAAAGTCGGTTGCCTGAATCATGAAGAGCGCCACAACAAAGACTGAAAAGGCGATGTTCCAGCGCCCGAAAACCAGCCGCAGCTGTTCCCTGGCATTACGCAAACTTTTGGTCGAATAATCCCGTGCAAGGCCGCCTTGCAGCACAAACAACGCGACCATCCCAACCGTTGCTGCGAAATAAAAAGCGGGAGACGGCAGAATCTCGAACGCGAGGTAGTGGTAAGTCGCTCCCGCCTCGAAAGTGACGATCGTCAGAAGAATGAAGTCCAGGAAAGCTGCAATGACCGGCAACGTCCTGGCGCTCAGGACAGGAACTCGACCTTGTGCAAGATGTGTCGCTCCGCGGCCACGTGTTGCGGCGGCCTGCCACAATTCGCGCGCGGAGAGACGGCGCGACGGGTCTCGCGACTCCGGAAAGCGAACGACCTCACACTCCTCCGGAAAGCGAACCGCCTCGCTTGCGTGAATATTCGGCCGGCTATTCATGCGCTTGACGCTCCATCTGGCCACCAATGTCGGCGAAAGTCCGTCGGGCATCGCCGTAATAGCGTTCGACGTCATCGACGACGCCGTTGAGAACCACACCGGCGACTTTCTCGGTGAGCTCGGGATTCTCGCGCAACACCGCCGAAACGGCATCCCGGCTCGTGCGCTCGGACGCGACGACCATCACGACGGCATCAACCCGCTCGAGCAGAATCCGGGCGTCGGCGACGGGCAGCAATGGCGAGGCGTCGATCACCACGAGATCGAAGACATCCCGCGCATGATCCATCAGCTGGCTCATGCGACGCGACGACAGCAGCGAGATCGATTGCGAACCGGGAACACCGCGTCGGCTTGCTATGGCATAGAGGTTCGTGCGTCCGTCCCGGGCGACAACAGAAGCGAGATCGTCCCGGCCCGCAAGAAAGTCCGTCAGCCCTGCCTCGCCCGGAAGATTCATCGCATTGGCCAATGTCGGCCGGCGCAGATCGGCATCGACCAGCAAGACTTCCTCGCCGGTTTGAGCGGCCGTTCTTGCCAGGTTCAGGGCGACCGTCGACTTTCCTTCGCCCGGAAGGGCCGAGGTGACCAGAACGACACCCATCCGGCGTTGCAGGCCTTGCTGCTTCAGACTGAGATAGAGCGTGCGCATACTCTCCGAGAAAGCGGAGTCCGGCTGGTTGAGCGCGAAGTCGGCGAGCAAACGGTCGAAGGGATCGCCCACATTGGCATGACCGGCGAAGCTCCGGCCGCCAGGCTCGATCTGTCGCGGCTTCAGTCCCGGTAACATCAGGCTGCGGGATCCAGCCTTCAATGCAACGCGCGGAATTGAGGCCAAAGCCTGCAGGCCAACCTCTCTTTCAAGATCGGCCGACCGTCGAAAGCCGCGTCCGAACGCATCGCGGCCGAGGGCCAACGCCATTCCAAGACCGAGACTACCGAAGAAGCCCAATCCGATGATCAGCCCCTTGCGCGGATATGTGGTGTTGGTCGGCACGCGGGCCGCTGACACAATCCGGGAATCCGCAACCTGCAGACTGAGTTCGGAGGTCTGCTTCGCGCGGGCAAGGAAGGACTGGAACAGGTCACGGCTGGCTTGCGCCTCCCGCTCCAATTCGCGCAATCGAACGCCTGCCTGATTCAGCTGCGAAGCCTTGACCTTCAGGTCATCGAGACTGGCCTCGAGCGAATCCTGGCGGGCTTTCGCCATTTCGAATTCGGTCTTGGCACTTGTTACGATGCGATTGATTTCGGCACTGATCTGCCGCTCCAGATCGGCAACCTGCGCGCGTCCCGTCGCCACGACGGGATGTTGCGATCCATACCGCGCCTCACGCTCGGCCTGTTGACGCGCCGCATCGGCATATTGGCCACGCAGATTCGAAACAACGGAAGACTGAAGAACATCCGGTGATGCGGCCGCAGACCTCAACCGTTCCGGCGTGATCTGCTTCAGCTGTTCATATTTGGCCTGAGCCGCAGCCGCCTTGGCCCGCGCGTCGATCAGCTGATCGTTCAGCTGTCCAACCTGCCGGTTGGACAGATTCTCTCCGGCCCCTCCATCAAACAGCCCCGCCTCCGCCTTATACGTTTCAAGCGCCTTTTCCGACGTGGAAACGCGAATGCGCATCTCGTCGACGCGCTCGTTCAGCCATCGGCTGGCACGTGAGGTCACTTCCGATTTCGCGGCAATCTGGTCAGCGAGATAGAGTTCGACAAATGTGTTTGCGATATCTGCGGCCTTCCGGGCGTCGCGAGACCACGCATTCAACTCGATCACATAAGTCAACCCACGCCGCTTGGCGCTGGTCGCCTTCTGCAGCCTGTCCACAACATCGGACAGCGGATCACCCGAAGCCGCACGGCTCGAAAACAAACGGATCGGCAGCAAGACAACGGACTTGATCGCTGAAAAGAGCCCACCTGACGAACCGAATTCATCGTCGTTCCTGAGATCGAGTTTCTCTGCCACCTTCCGCATCAGCGCGTCGGACTGGATCAGCTCCACCTCACTTTCGATGGCGCCATTATCCGTACCCGGCCGGCCCACGACTTCCGCATCCTGGAGGATTTTGGTCTGGCGAGGATCAATCAAGACGGAAGATGTCGCCTGATATTGGGGCGTAATGCTGAGCACCGCGGCAATCGATATCGATGCACCACACAAAGCGATAGCCGCAATCACCCGTGCGTTACGTTTCAGACAACGCAGGATATCGACGATTGCGTCGGTCTCGGTCTCGCGGCGCCCTCGCACATCAAGCGGGGCGACGGCGACCGGCGCGTTCTTCAGTTCAATGCTGCGCTGTAACATTGAACATCACCACATGCTTGTCGAAGGAATAAACCGGGATGGTCGAATCCCGGCTGACGAAATCGTATCGTGCGCCGATACTGAGATGCCGGTTGAGCGCATAATCGACACCTGCTGACCAGCGTGTGACATCGTCCTTGCGCGGCGAGTCCTGAAAGTTTTCTTGCTTGTAGGATGCGCCCGCCTTGACGATCACATTGCGCAGCAATTCGTAGCCGACCTCACCGCCAACGAGCATGTCGAGCCTCGGCCCGAAATCCGGCGTGATGGTTTCTGCCACGGCGCGCTCTGCGTAGGCCCTGACGGTAATAAGAGATGTCGCCAACCAGAGCAGCTCACCCTTCAGCGACAATCCATCGACAGGCTGAATGAGCGGATTCTCATATCTCTGCGACATGTAACCGGCTTCCACGCTGCCGGAGATGAGTGGCGTCACAGCAAATTCGAGACCACCACGAATTTCATAGCCATCGGAATTTCTGTTCTGCGTCCCGGTTGCTGCATATTCGCGCCAATTGCCGCGCAGACGGGCAAACGCGCGATAACCCGGAGAGAATTCGTAGAACGGCTTGATATAGCTCGAAACGATCGTTCCATCACGCTGGGTCTGATCAAGCACAGCGCCACTGAATGTGTCGACATTCTCATATGTGAGGTTACGAACACCGGCATTCAGCGCCACGCCGAGACTCCCCCAGGTCTTGGTCAGCGTACCTTCACCCCGCAAATCATTGAACGGAACAGGTTCCGCCGCATTGCGCGGCTGCGATGAACTGCCACGCTCTTCATGCCAACGCGCCGCCTCGAAGGCGGTATCGAATTGCAGGTCCGGCG
>JAEXXW010000541.1 GCA_023405565.1 Pseudomonadota bacterium | reverse complement strand
AGCTGCGGGATTTCACCCCTGACTTAAATATCCGCCTACGTGCGCTTTACGCCCAGTAATTCCGAACAACGCTAGCCCCCTTCGTATTACCGCGGCTGCTGGCACGAAGTTAGCCGGGGCTTCTTCTTCAGGTACCGTCATTATCTTCCCTGACGAAAGAGCTTTACAACCCTAAGGCCTTCATCACTCACGCGGCATGGCTGGATCAGGGTTTCCCCCATTGTCCAATATTCCCCACTGCTGCCTCCCGTAGGAGTCTGGGCCGTGTCTCAGTCCCAGTGAGGCTGATCATCCTCTCAGACCAGCTACTGATCGTCGCCTTGGTGGGCCATTACCCCACCAACTAGCTAATCAGACGCGGGCCGATCTTTCAGCGATAAATCTTTCCCCTTACGGGCGTATACGGTATTAGCCAAAGTTTCCCTTGGTTGTTCCGTACTGAAAGGTACGTTCCCACGTGTTACTCTCCCGTCTGCCGCTCCCCTTGCGGGGCGCTCGACTTGCATGTGTTAAGCCTGCCGCCAGCGTTCGCTCTGAGCCAGGATCAAACTCTCAAGTTGAAGAGATTTGATCTCGGCTAGTCATTCACGTTTTGACGAGGTCCATACAACTGATCAATTGCTTGACCAGCGATGTTCCTTGAAAACGTAGACCGCCGAATATTCTCGTCTCGGCCACCCCTCGATTGAAGCGAACTTCAATCTTTGGAAGCGGCCCGCAAGGACATCCGCCGTCCACGTTTCTCTTTCTTCCGATTCACTTTTCAAACAGCCCGGAGCTCGAAAGCTCCACCCTCACTAAGAGGGAAGAATTCAGCGAAGCATTTAGGCTCCCGACAACTGATCGGAAGCTTGGGTCACTGTAACAGTGAGGTGCTTCGAAAGGCCCGCCGTCACGCCGGAGCAGTGCGCCGCGCCAGTGAGGGGGTATATATTCGGGTGACCTTTTCATGTCAACACGATTACGCTCAAAAAAATTCGCGCTGCACTGCGGTGATGCCCGACATCCCGGAAATGGGCATAAAACCTCGCTTTTTCGAGTTTCCACACCCCCACGGCGCCGCACTCAAGCCACATTCGTCGGTCGTTCTTCCACACTCTTGTGGGGATAATTCGTTGCGGGCCAGGCGGGCCCATTCCGGATTTAAATCTGAAGCTGGTGACTTTGCCGCGCCATGCCGGAGCAAACCGGCAATTGACGCGACTTTATCGCCACGGCATCGTGGCACTGCTTCGGATTTCCGGTGGGGACGCCAGGCGCGCTGACGAAACAGCAGATTGAACCGGGCCAGGATAGCGGTCCGGAAACTTGACGCGCTTGGACGTTTAAGGGGACGACGTTTTGGACCACGGAAGGCGGGGGGCAAACCGGCATAAGAGCGAGATCGATCGCATCGATCTCGGCAATGAGCCGCCGCTTTCTGTGGACGGCGGCACCGGTGTCACCGTCGATCGTCGCCGTGTCTCGGCCCAGTGGTTTTCCGGAACGATCCTGACCGGCCTGTGCGGCGCGGCCCTGATGGGTGGCGCCGTTTTCACGTCTCTAGATGGCGAAGCCCATTTCGCGGCCATGCCCGAGCGCATGGACAATGCCCTGCGCGGGGCGATCGGCGGCGACCGCCCGGCCGGCCCCCGCAAGGCGGACCGCCTGCCCCCTGTCGGCGAAACCAATGCCGCGCGTCAGGTGATCCGAGTCTCGACCACAAGCCGCGCCGGCAATCGCGAAATGGTCCGGGTCCGCCCCTTTGTGCGGGTCTCGTCCAACCTGGCGATGGCAACCACTGAATTGTCGGCCAAGCTCCCTCCCTTCAATCCGCAAAAGCTCCTGGCAGAGGCTGACGCCGAAAATCCGGTTGTCGCCGACAACGCCAATGATGCTGCCGCCCCGGATGCGGAAGTCTCTTTCGTCCAGCGCGATCTCGCTCCCATCCTGCCGCGCGCCAAGATCACCGGCGCCCTCACCATGGACGAAGTGCTCGCCAGCGTACGCGAAGCAGCCAACTGGAATGCCCGCGACATGACCCGCTATGCGGTCGCCGGCCTCTCCTCTGTCGGCCAGCCGCTCGCCTATGCCGCCGAAGGCACGCCTGACCCTTATGCCGGCTTCGAGGCCCGGATCGTCCCGGAGAACATCACGCTGCTGCCGAAAACCGCCAGCCAGGCGACCGGCGGCGTCGCCTCCAACGAGCGCACGATCTTCATCAAGAAAGGCGACAATGTCGGTTCGATCCTGCGCGAACTCGGCGCCCTGCCTGACGAGATCAAGGCCATCGCCTCCGCACTTGGCTCACGCGGCCGCGACAATGGCCTGAAGGAAGGCCAGCGGCTGCGCATTCTGCTGTCGAACGTCCCCGGCAGTCAGCGCCAGCAGCCGGTCCGTGTCATCGTCGCCAACGACACTGCCATTGAAGCAGTGATCGCCCTCTCCGATCTCGGCCGTTATGTCGCGGTCGACGTCAACGCCATGAACAACAACACGGTGGCGGAAGCGCGCGAAGAGGAGGAAGACGACGGCACCGGCGTCCGCCTCTATCAGAGCATCTACGAAACGGCTTTGCGCAACCAGATTCCACGCGTCGTCATCGACGAGATGATTCGCGTCTATTCCTATGACGTGGACTTCCAGCGGCGGGTGCAGCCGGGTGATGCCTTCGATGTGTTCTATGCGGGTGAGGATGAGACGCCCGGCGGTGAAACCCGCAACGATGTGCTGTATGCGTCGCTGACGATCGGCGGTGAACAGAAAAAGTTCTATCGCTTCCAGTCGCCTGACGACAATGTCGTCGATTATTACGACGAGACCGGCAAGAGCGCGAAAAAGTTTCTCGTGCGCAAGCCCCTCGCGACCGACGCGATCATGCGTTCGAGCTTCGGCGTACGCCGCCATCCCATTCTCGGTTACGCCAAGATGCATACCGGCGTCGACTGGTCAGCCCCCAACGGCACGCCGATCTTCGCGGCCGGCAATGGCGTGGTCGAGAAAGTCGGCTGGGAAGGCGGCTACGGCAAATATGTGCGTGTGAAGCACAACAATGGCTATGAGACCGCCTATGGGCACATGACGGCTTATGCCCGAGGCATGGAGCCGGGCGTCAAGGTGCGGCAAGGCCAGGTCATCGGCTTCGTCGGCTCAACCGGCCTTTCGACCGGCGCCCATCTCCACTTCGAAATCCTGGTCAATGGCCGCTTCGTCGATCCGATGCGTATCCGCCTGCCGCGCGGCCGTGTGCTCGAGAATCAGGTGCTCACGGCCTTCGAAACCGAACGCGATCGCCTCGAGAGCATGATGGCCAGGGCCAATCCGCGCCTGGCACAGACCGGCTCGGCGACGCGATAATCCAAATGGTCATGGCCGGGCTTGACCCGGCCATCCATCATCTTCGCAAAAAGTTTTCCCGATGGATGCGCGGTCATAAGGCCGTCAACGACGCCGTCTTCGACGGCTATGCCCGCGCATGATACCGTTCTCACGCCGCTTCTTTCACAGCCTCACCATTGAAGGTCAGAGCGTTCTTGCCGGCCGAGACCTTTACCTGATCACCGTCCTTGATCTTGCCGGACAGGATCAACTCGGCCAGCGGGTCCTGCAGCTGCTTCTGGATCACGCGCTTGAGCGGACGCGCGCCATAGGCAGGATCGTAACCCTTCTCCGCCAGCCACTCGCGCGCCGCCGGTTCGAGCTTGATCGTGATCTTGCGCTCGTCCAGCAGCTTGAGCAGACGCTGCAACTGGATATCGACGATGCGGCCCATGTCCTCGCGGCGCAGCCGGTGGAACAGCAGGATCTCGTCGACGCGGTTCAGGAATTCCGGCCGGAATGCCGACCGCACCACCGCCATCACCTGATCGCGCACGGCCTCCGAATCCTCGCCGTCCTTCTGGTTGACCAGGAATTCGGCGCCGAGATTCGACGTCATGACAATCAGCGTGTTGCGGAAGTCGACCGTACGGCCCTGCCCGTCGGTGAGCCGTCCGTCATCGAGAACCTGCAACAGGACGTTGAACACGTCCGGATGCGCCTTCTCGATCTCGTCGAAAAGGATCACCTGATAAGGCCGGCGACGCACCGCTTCGGTCAGCGCACCGCCCTCCTCGTAACCGACATAGCCGGGAGGCGCACCGATCAGCCGCGCGACCGAATGCTTCTCCATGAATTCCGACATGTCGATGCGCACGAGCGCATGCTCGTCATCGAACAGGAATTCCGCCAAAGCTTTCGTCAGCTCGGTCTTGCCGACACCGGTGGGCCCGAGGAACATGAACGAGCCGATCGGCCGGTTCGGATCCTGCAAGCCAGCACGTGCACGACGCACGGCCGTCGAGACGGCCTTCACCGCCTCCTTCTGACCGATGACGCGCTTGGTGATCTGCTCCTCCATCTTGAGCAACTTCTCGCGCTCGCCTTCCATCATGCGGTCGACCGGAATGCCGGTCCAGCGCGACACGACCTGCGCGATATGGCTCGCCGTGACGGCCTCTTCAGCGAGCACGGCACCTGCCGCACTTTGCTCTTCAGCTTCCTTGAGCTTCGCCTCGATCTTCGGAATGCGGTCGTATTGCAGTTCGCCCGCCCGCTGATAATCGCCGCGACGCGTCGCATCGGCGAGCTCGTTCTTCAGCTTGTCGAGTTCTTTCTGCAGATCGGCCGTCTGGGTGAGCTTGTCCTTCTCCGCCTTCCACTTCGCGGTCAGCGCATCGGCTTCCTCTTCCAGATCCGCCAGCTCTTTCGTCAGCCGCTTCAACCGTTCCTTCGAGCCGGCGTCACTCTCCTTGCGGAGCGCCTCCTGCTCGATCTTCAGGCGAACGATTTCGCGGTCGAGGTTGTCGAGCTCTTCCGGTTTGGAATCGATCTGCATGCGCAGCCGCGCCGCCGCCTCGTCGACCAGGTCGATGGCCTTGTCGGGCAGGAAGCGGTCGGTGATGTAGCGATTCGACAGGGTCGCAGCCGCGACCAGGGCCGCGTCGGCCACTCTCACCTTGTGATGCGCTTCGTATTTGTCCTTCAGCCCGCGCAGGATCGAGATCGTGTCCGGCACAGTCGGCTCTTCGACGAAGACCGGCTGGAAGCGCCGCGCGAGAGCAGCATCTTTCTCGACATGCTTGCGATATTCGTCGAGCGTGGTCGCGCCGACGCAATGCAGCTCACCGCGAGCCAAGGCAGGCTTGAGCAGGTTGGACGCATCCATCGCGCCGTCGGCTTTGCCGGCCCCGACCAGCGTGTGCATCTCGTCGATGAACAGGATGATCTGGCCATCCGAAGATGACACTTCGGTCAGCACCGATTTCAGACGCTCTTCGAATTCGCCGCGATATTTCGCGCCGGCAATCAGCGCGCCCATGTCGAGCGAGAGCAGCTTCTTGTCCTCGAGCGAATCCGGCACATCACCATTGACGATGCGCAGCGCCAGTCCCTCGACGATGGCAGTCTTGCCGACGCCCGGTTCGCCGATCAGCACCGGATTGTTCTTGGTGCGGCGTGACAGCACCTGGATGGTCCGGCGGATTTCCTCATCACGGCCGATGACCGGATCGAGTTTGCCGTCGCGCGCCGCCTGGGTGAGGTCGCGGGCATATTTCTTCAAGGCGTCATAGGCGTTTTCCGCGGTCGCGGTGTCGGCCGTGCGGCCCTTGCGGATCGCCTCGATCGCAGCATTCAGATTCTGCGGCGTGACGCCCGCCTTTTGCAGGATCTTGCCGGCCTCGCTCTCGCGGTCCATCGCAAAAGCCAACAGCAGCCGCTCGACGGTGACGTAGGAGTCGCCCGCCTTCTGCGCGATCTTTTCCGCTTGGTCGAAAATGCGCGCCAGAGCCGGCGCCATCTGCGGCTGGCTGGCACCGCCGCCCGAGACCTTCGGCAGCTTATTCAGCGCCGCCTCGACGTCCTTCAAGGCCTGCTTGGCGTTGCCGCCCGACCGGTCGATCAGACCGGCGCAAAGCCCTTCCGGGTCGTCCAGCAGTACTTTCAGAAGATGTTCGGGGGTGAATTGAGGATGGCCCTCCCGAAGAGCCAGAGAATGCGCTGATTGAACAAAGCCGCGCACGCGCTCCGTGTATTTTTCAAAATCCATAAGTCGCTCCCTTTCGGCCTGATCCGCGGCCCTCAAGGAGGCACCTGCGGAGCATCAGGGTGTTGTCCTGGCGCAAAAGCCTTCGAAATTTTCCAAAGACCGCGACGCCAACACGCTACCGGCGGACCCCGGCCGGGCATCCGCAAATCCCGATGTAAGAAACCGCCGTTCAGCCCGAAAGGGGGAACAGGATAAATTTCCCTTTTCGCGTCCGGCGGGTCGACGTCCTTGGCACTCAACCAGCCGCCCGTTAACAAGTCGGGGTCATGACCGCTCGAATTTCAGCGATTTATCGCTACCCGGTGAAGGGCCTGTCGCCCGAGCCGTTGCCGTCCGTAACCCTTAAGCCCGGCCTGCCCCTGCCCGCCGACCGCCTGTACGCGATCGAGAACGGGCCGTCCGGCTTCGATCCGGCCGCACCCCAGTAT
>JAEXXW010000407.1 GCA_023405565.1 Pseudomonadota bacterium | reverse complement strand
CGCTGCGGTTGGTTGCCCGCAAGGGCCGTGAGCATCGCAAGCAGGTGACGTTATGCGGCGAACTGGCGTCAAAGCCCATCGGCGCGCTGACGCTGGTGGCGATCGGCTATCGTTCGCTGTCGCTGACGCCGTCCGCAGTCGGTCCGGTGAAATCGATGCTGATGGAGCTCGATGCGGAAAAGGCGCTGGCCGCAATCGGCCCCCTGCTCGACCATTCCGAAACCGGCCTGACTCTGCGCCAGCGCATCGAGGCGTTCGCGTCATCCGAAAATCTGCAACTCTGATTCCGCTATGCTGCCGCAAACCAAACTCGATGTCCTGATTGCCCGCCATGCGGAGATCGAAGCGCGTCTCGCCGGCCAGATCTCGCCGGATGATTTCGTGAAGCTGTCGCGCGAATTGTCCGATCTCGGGCCGGTGGTCGAAGCGATCAAGATCTATCGTGCTGTCGGCGCGGAGCTGAAGGATGTCGAAACACTGATCGACGATCCGAAAACCGATTCCGACATGCGCGAGATCGCCGACAGCGAGCGGCATGATTTGCGGGAGCGGCTCGAAAAGCTGGAAAAGGATATCCAGATCGAGCTTCTGCCCAAGGATGCGATGGATGAGCGCAGCGTCATCCTCGAAATCCGCGCCGGCACTGGCGGCGACGAGGCCTCGCTGTTCGCTGGCGTGCTGTTCCGCATGTATGAGCGTTACGCGGCCAAGCAGGGCTGGAAGGTCGAGATCGTATCGGAAAGCGAGGGCGCGGTCGGCGGCTACAAGGAAATCATCGCCGACATCACCGGCCGCGGCGTGTTCGCCAAGTTGAAATACGAGTCCGGCGTGCATCGCGTCCAGCGCGTGCCGGAAACGGAAGCCTCGGGCCGTATTCATACATCCGCCGCCACAGTCGCCGTGCTGCCTCAGGCTGAAGACGTCGATGTCGTCATCAAGGATGAAGACCTGAAGATCGACACCATGCGTGCGCAAGGCGCCGGTGGCCAGCACGTCAACAAGACCGAATCGGCGATCCGCATCACCCATATGCCGAGCGGCATTGTCGTCTCCGTGCAGGAGGATCGCTCGCAGCACAAGAACAAGGCCAAGGCGATGGCGTTGCTGCGCACCAAGCTTTATGACGCCGAACGCGAGCGGCTGGATTCGGCGCGCGCCGCGGACCGCAAGGTGCAGGTCGGCTCCGGCGACCGGTCCGAGCGCATCCGAACCTATAACTTTCCGCAAGGCCGCGTCACCGACCATCGCATCAACCTGACGCTCTACAAATTGCCGGAAATCGTCGCGGGCGAAGCACTCGGCGAAATCATCGATGCATTGGTCGCAGAAAACCAGGCGGCCTTGCTGGCGGCGCAGAACAGCGACACCGCATGAGCGGGCCGGACCTGCGCAGTGCCCATGATATCGGCGCCGCACGGCGGATCGTCACAAGATTGTTCGAGGAGGCTGGCATCGATTCGCCGTCACTCGATTCGCGTGTGCTGATTGGCCATGCGCTGTCGCTCGGCCATACGGCGCTCGCGATCGCGTCGGATCGCAAGCTAACGGCGCAAGAGCAAAATGCCATCGCACAGCTTGTGGACCGCCGCCTGAATGGCGAGCCTGTCGCCCGCATTGTCGGCGAGAAGGAATTCTGGGGCCTGCCATTCAAGCTGTCGTCCGCTGCGCTCGTGCCGCGACCGGACACCGAAACGCTGGTGCAGGCGGCGCTGACGGCAATCGATGCGCAGAGGCGGCGTAACGCAGCCTTGCTGATCGCTGATCTTGGCGTCGGCTCCGGCGCGATCCTTCTCGCATTGCTGCATGAATTGCCGAACGCCTTCGGCATCGGCACCGATCGCAGCCTGGAAGCGATCGCCACGGCACGTGGCAATGCTGCGGCTCTCGGTCTGTCGTCACGCACCGCTTTCGCTGTGATGGATTTCGGCGCGGCGCTGACCGATCGTTTCGATCTCGTTGTTTCGAATCCGCCCTACATTCCATCGGACGATATCGGATTACTCGCCCGCGATGTCCGCGAGCACGATCCGCATCTTGCGCTCGACGGTGGCCGTGACGGCCTCGACGCCTATCGCGCCATCGCATCCCAGACGCCGGATCTCTTGCGCGACGACGGCACGCTTGTTGTGGAAATCGGTATCGATCAGGCCACAGCCGTGACAGCCATTTTCGAGCGCGAGAACGGTCTGCGCCGGATCGCGACACAGGCCGATCTGGCCGGAATTCCGCGCGTCCTCGTGTTCCGGCGCACGGTCCAGGACCGCGGCCCTGAATATGGCTAACGCCCTGAAATCCACGGCTTTTGCCATGCCGGGGCCGCATTCCGCCCCCTTAAAAAAACGCTTGGATTATCGCTGCGGAACGACTAGCTTCAGTTTAGATATTTTGACCCCTGACGCTGGTTGCCAGCGAGGCCCCGGGGATGGACGGCGAGGGAACATGGGGTTCTCCGAAGTCCCTGCGAGGCAGCGGCACGTGAAGCGAGCGACATTAAGGGCGAAGGCCAAGTCCACACGACAGGCTCAACAAACGAAGCGCTCAACAGACGAAACAAGGTCAACGAACGATTTGCCGAATGTGATCGGATGCCTCGCCAGCAGGGCAATGATGCTCAGCATGAGTGAGATGCGCGACGCAAAATCGGCTGAATGAGGCGCGTGCGCCGAGGGGTGTAAAGCGGTCGAGCGAAAGCTGAGTGCAACAGGCGGGCACGCGGAGCGTGAGCCGGGCATTGTAATCGTGACACTGCTATGACGTGACAGTGCTGGGGTTAGTCATCCGGAACGCGGTGGAACTGCGCTTATCAGGAGTCGTTAACAGGCAAGCCATGAGAAACGGTCAGAACAAGCATCGGATGAGGGGTCGTAACCGCGGTGGTGGCGGAGGCGGCGGCAAAGGCCACAATCCACTGACGCGCGTCTACGAATCGAATGGCCCCGACGTGAAGATTCGTGGAACCGCGAATCACGTCGCCGAGAAATACATCCAGCTCGCGCGTGATGCGACCGCGTCCGGTGATCCGGTGGCTGCTGAAAACTATTATCAGCACGCCGAACACTATTTCCGTCTGATCGCAGCAGCGCAGGAGCAATTCCGCCAGAGCCAGCCGTATCAGCAGCGTCCCGAAGGCGGCGAAGCGCGCGGTGACGAGACCTTCGATGATGGCGACGATCAGCCGGCCTATGGCAACACCGAACCGCACTCGCCGCGCGAACAGCCGCAATATCAGCAGCGGGAGTCGCAACCGTATCAGCAGCGCGATTATCAGCCGCGGCAGGAGCGGCATCAGGATCGAAACCAGGAGCGCAATTTCGATCGCAACCGCAACCGGCCTCAGCACGACAACCGCTCTCACGACAATCGTCAGCAGGAGCGCTCCTACGAAGACCGGCAACCGCATCAAGCCAGCAGCGCCGAGGATGACAATGTCGATCGTCTGCCCTCGTTCATTACGGGTGCCGCCAGCGCGCCGGCCGCAGCCGAGACGAATGGCCACGAGCCGCAGGGCGATCGCTTTCCGCTGAATCGCCGCCGCCGCCGCCCGCGCACGCCGCGCGCTGAGGCGACAGCGGAGGGTGGCGAGGGCGCCACGCAGTCGGGCGAGTAATTTCCCCGACATGAAGCAACAAGAGGCCGGGCATCGGCGTCGTTGACGCCTCCCGGCCTTTTTTACGACACCCGTGCCGCGCCGCCCGGCGATGGCGCCAGCACCGGCTCGAGCGAGGGCACGATCTTGCGCCTCTCCCGCTTCACCGGAATGGCGCGATAGGCCTGTTTGCTGGCTTCGACGATATGCACGCCGGGAAACGGCGCGAGAATCGATGCGCCGACGCGCTCCCAAGCCACGGCCGAGCGCAGGAACCATGACCGCTGCACCGGCGGTACATACAGCGCTTCGCCCCAGCCCTTCGGCGTAAACATGGTCTCGCGCAGGATGCGCGTGATCTGCGAGCGTGAATAAGGCCGGCCATGACCGAACGGTGTCGTGTCGGTCCGGGCCCAGAGCCCTCGCCGGTTCGGCACCACCGCCAACAGGCGCCCATTGGGTGAAAGCACGCGCCATACCTCGCGCAGCAGGGTCACCGGATCGTCCGCCATTTCAAGCGCATGGACCAGCAGCACTCGGTCCACCGCCGAATCGGTCAGCGGCAGCCGCGTCTCATCGACCAGCGCCGCGAGGCCCGGCCGGTTCGACGGCCATTTCACAACGCCCTGAGAGGCCGGCATGAAGGCGAGACACCGTTCCGCCTCCTCACGAAAGATTCCGAGATAGGGCGTCGTATAGCCGATGCCGGCAACACGCTCCTGCCGTACGTCGCCCCAATGCACGCGAATGCCGCGGCTGACGAAACGGCGGGCGACGACGCCCAGCGACTGGGCGTAGAAATTCCGCAAATCCACGACGTCGATGAACATGAGAATAACGGTAGCATGAAACGCGGGCGGCTAGTGTCCCGCTTCCGAAGTTCGCTTCCTTTCGTAGCGGTCTCTTATACGAACTTCGGAATCGAAGGACACTAGCAACTCATTGAATCTAGTGTGGCTTTGGTTCAGAAGTCCGCATTTCCGACTTGCTGCGGGAATGATGCGGACTTCTGAACCGCCACACTAGGTTAACACACGACATTCTCAGAACCCGCCGCAGCATGTTAACGTCGCCATCCGAAACCATCACATCACAGGATCGACATGCCGGCGAAAACGCACCAATTCCCCTGCCTCTCCGACAATTTCGGGGTGCTGATCCACGATCCGGCAACCGGCGCCACAGCCTCCATCGATGCCCCGGAAGCCGCACCGATCGAGGCGGCGCTGAAGGAAACCGGATGGACGCTGACTGACATCCTCGTGACACATCACCATGCCGACCACACCGGCGGCATCGCCGAGCTGAAGGCGAAACACAATTGCCGCGTCATCGGACCGCGCGAGGAAGCGAGCAAGATCGCCGATCTCGATGCCACCTATGGTGGCGGCGATACGGTGCAGGTGGGATCATTGGTCGCACGCGTCATCGATACGCCGGGCCACACCGCAGGTCATATCTCGCTGGTCTTCGATGAAGACAAGATCGCTTTCGTCGGCGACACGTTGTTTTCCATCGGCTGCGGCCGCGTGATCGAAGGCACGCCGGCACAGATGTGGGACTCGCTGCTGAAGCTGCGCGCCCTGCCGGATGACGTGATGTTCTTCTGCGGTCATGAATACACGCAGGCCAACATCAAATTCGCGCTGACCATCGAACCTGACAATCCGGCGCTGATCGCGCGCGCCCGCGAAGTCGAGGAATTGCGGGCACAAGGCAAACCCACGCTGCCGGCAAAGCTGGGTGCTGAGAAAGCCGCCAATTGCTTCCTGCGCGCCGACGTTCCCTCGGTCGCCGCCGCCGTCGGCCTGGCCGGTAAACCGGCGGCCGAAGTGTTTGCGGAAGTCCGGGCAAGGAAGAACAAGTTTTAGGATCTAAAACCGGCCTCATCCTGAGGAGCGCAGCATTGCTGCGCGTCTCGAAGGACGAGGCCGCCCTTCTCCTTCGAGACGCCGCGCGCACAAGTCGGTGTTGCCGACTTGCGTGCGCGTCTCCTCGGGATGAGGGCGGAGCTGAAGCCAATGTCCCACCTCACCGCCGCCGACATCATCCGCCTTCTCGAACTGCAACCGCATCCGGAAGGCGGGCATTATCGCGAAACGTTCCGTGACACGCGCACCATCGACGGCACGCGCGCGGCATCGACGGCGATCTATTTCCTGCTGGCGCGCGGGGAGCGCTCGCACTGGCATAAAGTGGATGCGGTGGAGACGTGGCATTGGCATGCCGGCGCGCCGCTGAAGCTGGACATTGCCGACAACGGCCAACGCACAACGATGGTGCTGGGGCCCGATCTTGCAACAGGTCAACGTCCGCAGGGCATCGTGCCGACGCACGCATGGCAGGCCGCCGAAACGCTCGGCGAGTGGACGCTGGTCGGCTGCACCGTCGCGCCGGGCTTTGAGTTTTCAGGCTTCGAACTGGCGCCGAAGGACTGGTCGCCGCACGAACTTTAGGCGCGTCATTCCGGGGCGCGAACAAAGTTCGCGAACCCGGAATCCAGAACCGACAAGCGGCATCAATGGGCTAGACTGGATTCCGGGCTCGCGTGTTTCACACGCGCCCCGGAATGACCAAGGCCTCACGCCATATACTGGCCGCCATTGGCGGTGAGCGTCGAGCCGGTAATGAAGCCGGATTGATCGGCGGCGAGGAACACGACGCAGCGCGCGATTTCCTCCGGTTCGCCAAGCCGGCCCAGCGGGATATGCGGCAGGATGTTTTTCTCCAGCACCTCCTGCGGCACGGCCTTCACCATTTCCGTGCCGATATAGCCGGGGCAGATCGCATTGACGGTGATGCCGCTGCGCGCGCCTTCCTGTGCGAGAGCCTTGGTGAAACCAATCTCGCCAGCCTTGGCGGCGGAATAGTTCACCTGCCCCATCTGACCCTTCTGGCCGTTGATCGACGAGATATTGATGATGCGGCCGAATTTGCGCGCACGCATGCCGTCGATCACATTCCGGGTCATGTTGAACAGCGAACCAAGATTGGTGCCAATCACCGCATTCCACTGCTCGGGTGTCATGCGGTGGAACATTGTATCCTTGGTGATGCCGGCATTGTTGACCAGGATGTCCACCGGGCCGAGCTCGGTTTCGACCTGTTTGATGCCGGCGCTGCAGGCCTCGAAATTCGACACATCCCATTTGAAAACAGGAATGCCGGTTTCGGCCTTGAATTTCTGCGCGGCTTCATCATTGCCGGCATAGCTGGCAGCAACCTTGTAGCCCTCCGCCTTCAAGGCCTTGCAGATCGCCTCGCCGATTCCGCGTGTGCCACCTGTGACCAACGCTACCCGCGACATTTCCATCCCCTCGACTTGTTTGGCCCGGAGCTGAATGCAGCCGGATGCGGAAGACTAGACACGTTAATGGCCGGAGCAAGCCCCGGCCATGAGCGAGATCAATTTTGCACTGCAGTGTGGCGTTTGAACGCGGCGAGATGCCATGCGACCAAACACTCCACGCGCATTCGCGTATCGTTACATAAGACCCTGAGCGCTTATGCGCGCTCGCGATTCCTTTATTGATCTCTCGCGCGCTTACGCGCGCTCGAAGCCCCGTTGTTGGTCTCGCGCGCGCTTACGCGCGCTCGAGACACATAGCAATGCCCATGCCACCGCCGATGCAAAGCGTGGCGAGGCCCTTCTTGGCCTTGCGCTTTTCCATCTCATAGAGAAGCGTGGTCAGCACGCGGGCGCCGGAGGCGCCGATGGGGTGGCCGATGGCGATGGCGCCGCCATTGACGTTGACCTTGCCGGTGTCCCAGCCGAGATCCTTGTTCACCGCACAGGCCTGCGCCGCAAAGGCCTCATTGGCCTCAATCAGATCGAGATCCTCGATCTTCCAGCCCGCTTTCTTGAGCGCGGCGCGCGAGGCCGGGATCGGCCCGGTGCCCATGATGGCCGGGTCCACGCCGGCATGCGCCCAGGAAGCAATGCGGGCGAGGATCGGCCGGCCTTCCTTCTGCGCCTGCGAAGCCCGCATCAGCACCACGGCGGCGGCACCGTCGTTGATGCCCGACGCATTCGCGGCTGTGACGGAGCCTTCCTTGTCGAAGGCTGGGCGCAGCTTGGCAATGGACTCAAGGGTAACACCCGACTTTGGATACTCGTCGGTATCGACGACGATATCGCCCTTGCGCGACTTCACCGTGACCGGCGCGATCTCATCCTTGAACTTGCCGGCCTTCATCGCCGCCTCGGCCTTGTTCTGCGAGGATACGGCGAATTCGTCCTGCTGCTGCCGGGTGATCTGCCACTGCTTGGCAACGTTCTCGGCCGTCGTTCCCATGTGATAGCCGTTGAAGGCATCCCAGAGGCCGTCCTTGATCATGGTGTCGACCATCTGAAAATCGCCCATCTTCACGCCATTGCGCAGATGTGCGCAATGCGGCGCCATGCTCATCGATTCCTGGCCTCCGGCGACCACAACCTCCGAATCGCCGTTCAGGATCGCCTGATAACCGAGCGCGACGGCGCGCAGCCCAGAACCGCAAAGCTGGTTCACGCCCCAAGCGGGACTTTCCACCGGGATGCCGGCGGCAATCGAGGCCTGACGGGCCGGATTCTGCCCTTGTCCGGCGGTCAGGATCTGTCCCATGATGACTTCGGACACCTGCGGCGCCTCGACGCCGGAGCGCTGAAGTGCGGCCACGATGGCAGCCTTGCCAAGTTCGTGAGCGGGAAGGTTTGCGAACGCGCCGTTAAACGCACCGACCGGCGTACGCGCGGCTCCGACGATGACGATATCATCCTGCATGACTGTGCTCCCTTGTCCGTTGGCGACCGCATAGCATGGCGGGGTCATCCCGCAAAACCATCGGCCATGCAATCCCGCAAGGCACGGCCCGCACAAAACTATGGCCCGCGCCGAAGAAAACGCCTATTTTGAGTCCATCGGCCCACTCTTCCGGGTGTTCAGCGGCGCGCCAATCAAGCGGTGTCATGGCAAAATCCGACGAACCGATCACGATCAAGAAATACGCCAACCGGCGCCTCTACAATACCGGGACCAGCACGTATGTAACGCTGGAAGACCTGGCGACAATGGTGAAAGCCGGCGAGAATTTCGTCGTCTACGATGCCAAGAGCGGTGAGGACATTACCCGCTCCGTTCTGGCCCAGATCATCTTCGAGCAGGAAAACAAGGAAGGGCAGAATCTTCTGCCGATCAATTTCCTGCGTCAGCTCATTCGCTTCTACGGCGATTCGATGCAGATGATGGTGCCGCGCTATCTCGAAGTGTCGCTGGAATCCTTCACGCGCGAACAGGAAAAGATGCGCCAGCAGATGGCGCAGGCCTTTGGCGTGAACGTGCCGTCCTTCGGACCGATGGAAGAGCAGGTGCGCCGGAACATGGAGATGTTTCAAAAGACATTCTCGATGTTCACGCCATTTGCCCGGCCAGCGACCAAGGAGCCATCGCCTGGTCCGTCGAACGAACCCGGCAAGCCCGCATCGTCCTCGGACGATATTGACGCCCTCAAGCGTCAGATCGAGGAGATGCAGCGCAAGATCGACAAGATCAGCGACAAGGACTAGCGCTCCGAAACGGAAGCGTCGCCCATCAGAGCTTGGCGGCGCGCTTCTCGCGCGGTGCGATCGAAGGTCGCTCGACCGTCGCGTGCCCGACATATCCGCCCTGCAGATAATCGCAGCCCCAGGCCGCCAGCATCGCAGCGGTCTGCTTGTCCGGCACCCACTCGGCCACGCTCTTGAGCTTCAGTCCGCGCGCGAGTTCGATCATGGTGCGCACGAATGTCCGGTCATCCGACGAGCGGACGAGATTCTGCACGAACAAACCGTCGATCTTGATCATATCGACGCCGAGCTTGCGCAGATTACGGAACGAGGTGAAGCCGGCGCCGAAATCGTCAATGGCGATCCGCGCACCGAGATTCTTGACCCGTCTCACAAACCCGCTTGCATTGTCGATGTTATGAATGGCCGTCGTTTCGGTGATCTCAACGATCAGCCGCTCCGCAACCGTGTTGTGCATGCGGAGCAGCGCCTCAAGCCGCGCCCACCAGTCAGGATCGAGCGTCGAGGAGGCCGAGACATTCACACTTGCACGCAGCGTCGGATGTACGGCGAGTTCCGCGATGACAAGTTCAAGCACACGCTGATCGAGCAGACGGACGAGCCCGAGCCGTTCGGCAACCGGCATGATGTCGCCCGCAGCAATCATCGCGCCGTCGGCGTCGTGAATCCGGAGCAGGCATTCATAGAACACGGTCTTGTGTGTCTGCGCATCGACCACCGGCTCATAGGCCAGCATGATCCGTCTCTGGTTGAGCGCCGTGACGATCCGGTCCGTCGCAAGGATATTTCCGCGGCGCATCGCCTCGCGTTCGACATTCGGCTGATAGATCAGGAAAGATCCAGGCTTTTTCTCTTTGGCCAGATCGAGCGCCTCTTGGGCACGGGCCAGCACATCATGCACGTCGCTGGCATGGCGCGGCGCGACGACGCCGCCGATCGTGCCGGTGATCGAGATCGGTCCGGCCGACGTCATCACGACATCGTGGCGGATGTGCCCCAGCAGCCGTTCTGCGGCGACGCCGATTTGTTCCGGCGAGCAATCACGCAGGATGATCCCGAACTTGTTGCCTGAAAAGCGGCCGAGACAATCGTCGCCGCGCATCTTGCTGCGCAGACGCCGCGCAACAATGCCAATCACTTCGTCGGCGATGTCATAACCATAGGCCTCGTTCACACGGCCGAGACCATCGATCGCAACAAGCAGCAAGCCGCATTCGCTACCGGCCCGCGCGGTTTCCTGCAGCGTCTTTTCAAGTTGCTCCGTGAAATGCCAGCGATTGATTTCGCCGGTCAGCGGATCGAAACGGGAGAGATAGGCCAGTTGCTGTTCGCGTTCATGACGATCGTTGATGACACGAATGACACCATGCGCCCGCTCGGGCTCGCCATTCTTGCCGGCGAACCACCGGCCGGTATCCTCGATCCAGAGCTTCGATGCGCGGGGTTTTGAACGGATCGCGTATTGCACCTGATAGGTCACACCGGCGCCCTGATCGTGTCTGGCCGATTGCATAACCGCATCGAAGCGCGTTTTGGCGTTGCCGGCATCCAGCAACATCGCAAAACCACGCCCGGTCGAAATCATCGCCGTATCGCGAAGACCGAGCAACGCCGCGGCATTGCCGCTCCAGGTCAACGCATCGGTTTCGATGCTCCATTCGTAAGCGGCTTCGCCGCTCGATGTCAGGATCTTTGCAAAATCCAGGGCAGACGCAGGGGCGATGACGCCGGACACGTCGGCATCTGACGTGTCGGCGCCAGCCTTTGTCTCGACCGGACTGGAAGTCTTGGTCGCCTTGGTCACCCATCAGCCCCTTGAACTTTGTCCCCGACCAGGCCGTCGCCTCAGCCAAGCCGCGATAAATCTGGAGGCCAACTCTAAAAAAACGGGAAAGTTACCGCCTCGCTTTGTATCGATCCGGCACTTCGGGCATATGACGCGCATTATCCGGCACGAGCATTGCGACCTTTATGGCAAACCGGACGTTAATGTCCCGGCTTGGTGCAGGAGGCGGCCATGGCAACACAAAAGATCATCCGCGATATGGAAGCCGGTGACCCGACCGCCCCGGATCGGGACAGCATACGGGCTTTGCCATCACGCGCATTGGTCGCTGTTAACCCCATTGT
>JAEXXW010000401.1 GCA_023405565.1 Pseudomonadota bacterium | reverse complement strand
CGCGCCGCAAACCTGCGAGAAGCGCAGGGCCGCGCCGGATGATGCCAATGCGAGCTACCGCAAGGCAACGCAGCCGGTGGCGCGAACGGGGCGGATTGTTTCAAGGAAGATTTGACACGGCTTTGTTTGAGCTTGTGCCATCTCCACCGTCATGCCCGGCCTTGTGCCGGGCATCCACGATTTTCTTCTTCGTAGCCAAGACGTGGATGGCCAGGACACAAGGCATCAACGACGCCGTCTTTGACGGCTTATGCCCGGCCGTGACGATTCACATTCTAACGAGAACGTCCGCTCAATAGCCGAGCGCGCAGCCATCCTTGCGCGGATCTGAGCCACCGATCAGCACACCACGTTCCCAATCGATCTGGATCGCCTGACCGCCGCCATGTGGCAGAGCCGCGCGAACCGCATTGTGACCGCGTGCGCGCAAGTCCTGCAGCACCGCCTCGGAGATGCCGTCTTCAAGCGTCACCTGCTCGCCTTCGAAAAAGATGCGCGGCAGATCGATCGCGGTCTGCACGTCCATGCCGTAATCGACGATGTTGGAAATGAAATGCGCGTGGCCCATCGCCTGGAATGCGCCGCCCATCACGCCGAAGGCCATTTCGACGCGGCCATTGCGCATCGCGAGCGCCGGAATGATCGTGTGCATCGGCCGCTTGCTCGGGCCGATGCAGTTGGGGTGACCGAGTTCGAGATTGAAGCCGGTCCCGCGATGATGAAGCAGAACGCCGGTCTTTTCCGTCGCAATGCCCGAGCCAAAGCCCGAGAACAGCGAGTTGATGATCGTCACGGCATTGCGGTCGCGATCGACGACGCAGGCCAGCACGGTGGACCCTTGCGGCTTGGGCGCTTTCGGGAATTGCGAGCGCTTGGTGCGATCGATCATGTTCGCAAGCTGCGCGGCAAAAGAGCGATCCAGCAGCGATGGCACCGGCTGCGTCATGAAAGCCGGATCGGCGAGATGGGTGTTGCGCACGGCATAAGCCAGACGCGCCGCCTCGGTCGCAAGGTGATAACGGTCGGCGCCCACCGGATCGAGATCGGGCATCGCAAAGCGCTCGAGGATATTGAGCAGGACCAACGCGATCATGCCCTGCCCGTTCGGCGGCAATTCAACGATGTCGAGACCGCGATAATTCGACACGATCGGCGTGACCACTTCGCCACGATGCGCTGCGAAGTCCTCCGCCGTCAGAACGCCACCCATCGCCTTGAGCGTGGCGACGATGTCGTCGGCGATCTCGCCCTCGTAAAAGGCGCGCGGACCACGCTCTGCAATCGCCCACATCGTCTTGGCCAAAGCCGGAAATTTGACGATATCCCCGGCCTTGGGAGCCGTTCCCTGCGGCAGATAATGCAACGCCGCTGCCGGATGGTGCGTCAGCCTTTCCTTGGTCCGCGCCCAATCGAAGGCCACGCGCGGCGACACCGGGAAGCCGCCTTCGGCCGCCGTGATGGCCGGCAGCAGGACACGGTCCAGCCCGAAACGTCCGTGGGTCTTGAGGATCGTGTCCCAGGCTTCGACCGCGCCCGGCACGGTGACACTATGCACCGAAGTCGGCGTGATCTCTTTCACGCCCTGCTCGATCAGCGCTTCGGCGCGCATCGCAGCGCCGGCACGGCCCGACCCGTTATAACCCCAGACCGGCTGTCCGGGCCTGGCAACCAGACAGAAGCAGTCGCCGCCGATGCCGGTCATCTGCGGCTCGAGGACACCGGCCATGGCGATAACAGCCACCGCCGCATCCGCCGCCGTGCCGCCGGCCCGCAGGATCTCGACACCCGCGAGCGATGCCAATGGATGGGATGTCGCCACCATGCCGCCGGCCGCGTATGCGGGCGAACGGCCGGGGAAATGATAGTTGCGCGTCATGAGATGAACCGGATGCGCGGCAGCGCGCGTTCGTAATTAATGCGCCACGGGCTGGCTGCCCTCGACATTGTAGTCGCGCGTCGCCGCACGGATCGAAATCGAGAAGCCGCCGACGACATCGATCGCACAGATCACGAGAAAGACCAGGAAGGTCGAGGTGGCGGCCTTCTGCACCATGAGGAACTCACCGAGTGCGACCACGAAAACCACAAACGACAGCATGTGGTCGACGATCGACTTCACCCCGAAGCGCGTGGCTTTCAGGATCTCGACGAACAGCAAAAGGATCGAGAAGATAATGAGCAGATCGCCGGTCGTGACGCCGAGCGTTGCGCCCGACATCATCGGTACCGTGAACAATGTATCGCCGAATCCCAGTCCGAACAGGAAGGCGATCATATTGTAGATGGCGAGCGGGATCAGCAGGAGAGGAAAGCCGACGAGATACATAGCTTCTGGTTCCCCTGGGATTCCCGCCTCCGGCTTGAGAGACCCTTAGGCCTCTGCGCTCTTCACCTTGAGAACCTGGCGGCCCTTGTACATGCCGGTCTTCAGGTCGAGGTGGTGCGGACGGCGGAATTCGCCTGAGTCCTTGTCCTCGATGTAGCTCGGCTGTTTGAGGGCATCGGCCGAGCGGCGCATGCCACGCCGCGACGGCGAGGTTTTTCGTTTAGGAACGGCCATTGCTGGAACTCCTGAAAAAGACAATCCGGCCGCGGGTAAGACCCATCGGGCCGGACGGGAAATGACGGATTTGCGGCGGCTTATAGAGGAACGGGCGCCGGAAGGCTAGAGGGCTCCGCTGCGGTTTTGCGTTCGATCGCCGATTATCGGCGAAGTTTCAGGCAGGCGGCCAATCCGGTCGTATTGGCCCGCCGCTGATAGATCCCGGCCAGCCGCCGGACCGCCGGCCCCGGCTTCTGGGCATCCCGCTTCCGCGGATTGGGCAGCATGGCGGCCATAAGGGCCGCTTCATGCCCGGTCAGCTCGCTGGCGGGCTTGCCGAAGGCTCTCCGGCTGCCCGCTTCGGCTCCGAACTGGCCGCTGGGGCCCCATTCGGCGATATTGAGGTAGATTTCCATGACCCGGCGCTTACCGAGGATCAGGTCGATCCATAGGCTGAGCGGGAGTTCCAGGGCCTTGCGGACGTAGGACCGGCCGGACCACAGGAACAGGTTCTTGGCGGTCTGCTGGGTGATGGTCGAGCCGCCGCGCAGATCCTCCAGATCGTCCGCCTCGCGTAGCAACTCCCGCAAACCGCGCCAGTCGACGCCGCGATGGGCGCAGAAGCGGGCATCCTCGGAGCCGATCACGGTCCGCGGCAGGACCGGCGCAATCTCATCCAACGGGCGGTAAATCCGTGTCACCGGCTGGCCCGTTAAGTAACGCCACAGCATCGGGGTGGAAACCGGCGGCACGACCAGATAAAGCGGCGTCAGGACATAAGGCAGCAGGATAAAGATCAGGATCGCAATCACGGCGATACGCAAGGCACGACGCAGTCCGCCCCGGCTGGCGCGCATCCAAGGCTGCTGCGATAACGTCACCAGATTGTACTCATGGAAATCAGGTTACCCCTCAACACTCTCATGCAACGGAACAAACGACAGAATGCGGTGCAATGCCGCGAGCGTGGCCAACAATGACTAAACAACACGAAAACAATTTTGCGGTCAGCCTCGAAAATGCGGCCAACGATATGGAACGGCTGCTGGAGCAATTGCTCTCGGCACAGCCACTTGATGGCGAAATCGACCGGCCGCAGCGGATCGTCGAATCCATGCGCTATGGCGCGCTGGCCGGCGGCAAGCGGCTGCGGCCCTTCCTGGTGCTGGAAAGCGCGGCGTTGTTCGGCGTCCCGCGCTCGCAAGCTTTGATGGCCGGCGCCGCGCTCGAATGCATCCATTGCTATTCGCTGGTGCATGACGACCTGCCGGCAATGGACAATGACGATCTGCGCCGCGGGCGTCCGACCACGCACAAGGCGTTCGACGATGCGACCGCGATCCTCGCCGGTGATGCGCTGCTGACGATCGCGTTCGACATCCTCTCGCGCGAGGAGACGCATCCGGATCCGGCGATCCGCATCGCGCTGGTGCAGAAGCTCGCGCGCGCGTCCGGCCTTGGCGGCATGGTCGGCGGGCAATTGCTGGACCTTGCAGCGGAAGGCCGCTTCGGCACGTCGCCGATCCAGGACGAACGCAGCATCGTTCACATGCAATCGATGAAGACCGGCGCATTGCTGCACTTCGCCTGCATCGCCGGCGGCCTTCTCGGCAAAGCGTCGAAGGCCGATCGCGATGCGCTGTCGCGCTATGGTCTGGCGATCGGCGTAGCGTTCCAGATCGCCGACGACCTGCTCGATGTCGAAAGCGATGCGGCGACGCTCGGCAAGGCGGCCGGCAAGGACGCCGCCGCCGGCAAGGCGACGCTGGTTGGCATTCTCGGCATTCCGACCGCCCGCGAGCGCCTCGCCCGCTGCGTTCAGGACGCCGAAGAGGCGCTGGCCGGCTTTGGCGACCGCGCCGATATCCTGCGCGAGACCGCCCGTTTCATTGCCGCTCGCAACAAATGAACATCGGTTAACCTGCTGAAATAATGGAATAATTCCAAAAACCAGCAGGCCCGAAAACTGTCCAAAACGTAACGTGACGTAACCCCTGGCCGTCATTACATGTCGGCTGAGGGGTTACGAAAATTATGCGCCGTTTACCGACGATTGTTGTTTTGCTGGCCGTTGCAATTGCGGCCGGTTTTTATTTGTTCGTGGGCTGGAGCGGCGCACCTGCCGAAGGCAGCTATCGCACCGCCAAGGCCGATCGCGGCGAGATCGTCGCCACCGTCAGCGCCACCGGCACAATCAACCCGACCACCACCGTTATTGTCGGCTCGCAATTGTCCGGTCAGGTCGTCGAAATCCTTGCCGACTATAATTCGGAGGTGAAAGCCGATCAGGTCGTCGCCCGCCTGAACCAGAACCAGATCCGGGCACGGCTCGACGCGGCGCGCGCCGATCTTGCCCAGAT
>JAEXXW010000374.1 GCA_023405565.1 Pseudomonadota bacterium | reverse complement strand
CTTTCGTAGAGCGACAAAAGCGCTGCACCATGCCTGCGGAGCGAATACTCAGCTTCGACAGTGCGTCTCGCCTGTTTGCCGAATCGCGACCGCAGATCGGCATCGTTCAGCAGCGTTGCGATGCGGCTTGACAGCTCGCGCGAATTCTTCGGCTCAAACAGAAGGCCGGTCACACCGTCGCGAACCAGTTCCGGAATTCCGCCGATGCGTGACGCAACGATTGGCTTCGCATGGGCCATCGCTTCCAAGATCGACAGAGGGCTGTTCTCATGCCACTCCGACGGCACGACGATCACCGACGCCTTTCGGAGCGTGGCCTCCAGCTTCTCTCCGGTTAGATGGCCCGCAAACTCTGCAAGCGGAAATCGCGATTGACAGTCGTCCAGCAGCGGTCCGGTGCCGGCAACGACAAGTCGCCATGACGCATTGTCAGCCGCATGCGTCCGCAACAACGTCTCAACCCCTTTCTCGGCCGATAACCGTCCGAGATAGAGGACATAACCTTCATCGTCCTGTGTGGCGTCGATCAGCGAAACATCGATGCCGTTCGGAATATGAACGACCTTTTCGTGACCAAACCGGCGCACGACAGCGTCGCGCATGAATTTGCTGGGCGCGACGAATGTGCTGACGCGATGATAGCTTCGCAGCAGCGCATGATATCGCGCCTCCGCCCATAACAAGGCGCTCTTGCCAAGCGATCCATCGGCACATCGCTGCACAAGAATGGACTCAAATCGCCCATCCGAACATCGCGTACAGACGTCGGCCCCACACAGTCGGGTATAGACAGGGCAAATCGGCTTGTAGTCATGCAGCGTCAATACGACGGGAATATTCAGCCCCGCCGCCACGCTGATGATCGACGGCGTCAATTGATGATAGATGTTGTGACAATGGAGAATATCGGGCTTCTCATTGCGAATAAGCCTTCCGATCTTCTCAGAAGCCTCCGATGAATGAATAAGAGACAGGGCCGATTTTATTCGGCCGGCACGAGAGGCGGATCGATAGGACTTCGGCGAGACGAAATAATCATTGTATTGCGACGGCAGATTTCTCGCATCGAGCATCGAGAACTCGATAACCTCGTGCGACGAAGCCCTCACGAAATCCATTTCATCGAACATGACGACTTCAGAGCCGCCGTTGCGAAAGAAAAACTTGTTGGCAAACAAAATTTTCATGGCCGCCGCCGACACCGGCCAGTCGCTCTGATGCACCGTCCGCGCATCGTTTTCCTCGAGACCGTTGGGTGACCTGAATCGTTTGCTTGAATGAACCTATTGCGGTCCAGCATTTCGATATTGACGGCCATCAAGTCGCTGACGTCGTCGCCAGCTACATCCGTCGATGTCCGAGACGGAGCGTTCGCCACAATCGGCCAACGCTCGATGTCTGCGGCGGCGAAAAGACTGGGGCGTTCAAACAGGGGCGGACTGGATGGGAGGCAAGACAAGCCGATCCTAAGCGCTCAATTTTCGCGCTGGCAGCGCCTCGGTCGCCAGGGGGAGGCACTGCAACATGAAAATATCTCTTCCAGCCCCGCGTCGTGACGCCGCTTTTTGTGGCATCGCAGCCGCGAGCGGGCAGGCTGACGCCTTACACAACAATCTCGCCATTCCTGACGCTTCGTCAAAATCCGGCCTTGGTTCGGGCGAAATGCCGCGCCATGACAATTCCCTGAAATCCGGCATCAACACTGAATTGTTCTGCCAGCCACTCCTGTTGGGAGCGGGCGATCTAGAACTACGTGAATGCATCGCCGATGACCTAAGTCCATGCATCGGCGGGAGAAAGATTGGGGCTTATGCCGTAACGGATTTTCGATAGGGGAAAGTCAAATTGCAGAGCCACAGCGAGATGCCCGGCTTGTCATCTGATCCCGGTCTCATCGCGTTGGTGATGATGCTTCGGTTTCAGGGAATTGGCATCGATCCCGAACAGATCCGTCACCAGTTTCGCGGAGCGCCCGTTGGAGTCGCAGAGATTATCCGCTGCGCGAAGGATTTCGGTCTTCGCGCGCGCGCCATCACGACCAAATGGCCCCGATTGGCCAAGACTCCGATGCCCGCACTGGCGGTGCTGCGCGACGGCAGCTTTCTGATCTTCGGCAAGATCGGAGACGACAGCATCATCGCGCTGGAGCCGGGCCGCCCGCGCCCTGTCCTGATGCAGCAGCACGAGCTGGAAGCCGTGTGGGATGGCCAGCTCATTCTGATGACCAAGCGCGCGTCGCTGGCCGACCTGTCCCGTCGGTTCGATGTCACGTGGTTTCTCGGCGCGATGCACAAGTATCGCGGTCTTCTGAGCGAGGTCCTGGTCGTCTCATTCTTCCTGCAGATATTTGCGCTGATATCACCGCTGTTCTTTCAAGTCGTTATCGACAAGGTTCTTGTCCATCGCAGCATGAGCACGCTCGACGTGCTCGCGATCGGTCTGGTGGCGATCGCCCTGTTCGAAACAATTCTCGGGATTCTCAGGACCTATCTTTTCTCGCACACGACCAATCGAATTGACGTCGAGCTCGGGGCACGCCTGTTCCGGCACCTTCTCGCCTTGCCCATCGGCTATTTTCAAACGAGGCGTGTCGGCGATTCTGTCGCCCGCGTTCGCGAGCTTGAGAATATCCGAAATTTTCTGACCAGTTCGGGACTGACGCTCGTCATCGATCTGCTCTTCACATTCGTCTTCATTGCGGTGCTGTTTTTCTACTCCCCGCTTTTGACCTGGATCGTGCTGGCCTCGCTTCCATTCTACGTCGGCATCTCGATCCTGGCCGGTCCGCTGTTCCAGAAGCGTCTCGACGAAAAATTCCAGCGCGGCGCCGAAAACCAGGCCTTCCTTGTGGAGAGCGTGGCCGGCATCGAAACGCTGAAGGCCATGGCGGTCGAACCGCAGATGCAACGCCGCTGGGAAGAGCAACTAGCGGGCTATGTGGCCGCCAGCTTCCGTGTCATCAGCCTTGGCAATGTTGCCAGCCAGTCGGTCCAGTTCATCAGCAAGCTGGTGAGCGCGGCCATTCTCTATATCGGCGCCAAACTCGTCATCAGCGGCCAACTGAGCGTTGGCGAGCTCGTCGCCTTCAATCTGCTGGCGGGCCGGGTCAATGCTCCAATCCTGCGCCTGGCACAAACATGGCAGGATTTCCATCAGGCTCGTCTCTCGATTTCCCGCCTTGGCGACATCCTCAATACTGCGCCCGAACCCATCTACAATCCCAATCGCATGACGCTGGCCGATTTGCGCGGCAACATCAGTTTCGAACATGTGACATTCCGCTATCGGATCGACGGTCCCGAAATCCTGCACAATGTCAGCTTCGAAGTGCAGGCGGGCCAGATCATCGGAGTGGTCGGCCAATCCGGCTCCGGCAAGAGCACGCTGGCCAAACTGATTCAGCGCCTCTATGTCCCCGAAAGCGGACGCGTTTTGATCGACGGCGTCGATATTGCCCAGGTCGAGCCAGCCTGGCTACGGCGTCAGATCGGCGTCGTGCTTCAGGACAGCGTTCTGTTCAATCGTTCGGTGCGGGACAACATCGCTCTGGCCGATCCCTCGATATCGGCCGATCGCGTGATCGCAGCGGCCACCCTGGCCGGCGCTCATGATTTCATCCTGACGCTTCCGGAGGGATACGACACGATCGTTGGC
>JAEXXW010000296.1 GCA_023405565.1 Pseudomonadota bacterium | reverse complement strand
TATCAATCACCCCGAAACCAACGGCATGATCGAGTATTTTCTGAAGCCCATGTCGGGTATTCGGTCGGAGGTCGCGTTCAGGGAGTTGGTCAGCTATCGCGGTCTTACGGCGATGAAGTTCCGTACGCGTCCGCCCGGTGTGGTGTATGGACCAATCGATTCAGGCACGCTCGATTTGCCGCAAGCCTGCGTACGTGCAAGGGCGCTGGCCACGAAGCCCTTCAAGTTCACGCTGACCGGCCCGCACATGCTGGCGAAGACGCTGCTCGACCTGCATTACAAAAGTCTCCCGGATCTTGCGATGGCCATTGCCGATGCTCTGGCCGAGCAGGTTCGCTATCTCGATGCCGAGATTGTGCAAATCGACGAAGCAAACCTGCCGGGAAGCCCGGACGAATGGGCCTGGGCCGCGGAGGCGATGAATCGTGTTCTCGATGCCGTCAAAACTGTTCCGGCCGTGCATCTTTGCTTTGGAAATTACGGCGGCCAGTCCATCCAGAAGGGTAACTGGGGCAAGCTGATTGACTATCTCAATGCACTGCATGTCGATCACATTGTGATGGAGAATGCGCACCGGCCGGCGGAGGAACTCGCAGCGTTCCGCGGCCTGCGTCCGGAGATCGGTCTTGGTCTTGGCGTCGTGGATATCAAATCGACCGAGATCGAGACGGCCGATCAGATCGCAAAATCGATAGAGCGAGCGGAAAATATTCTGGGCGCTGGCCGGGTCAAATATATCCATCCCGATTGCGGGTTCTGGATGCTCAAGCGCGGCATCGCCGATGGAAAAATTCGCGCCCTGGTCGAGGGACGGGATCTTTACGAAGGGCGTCGGGCGCAGACGGCCATGCCGGCTTGATGGTGGCATTTTGTAAAATCCCGGCTTGTGATGTCTCCACGACGCGATGTGCCGCTGTTTCGCGAGTGAAGTTACGCGAGGGGATTGATCGGCGCCGCTGTGCGCGGGCTTCGTTTCGATCGCAGTCATTGGATTTAAATCCGAAGATTGCAAAAGGCGAACATGATGCTTGGACCTTCTGCCGTGTGGACGTTCAGCCTCTTGGACGTTCAGCCTCTTGGAAAATTCCTGAAACCTCCAGTTGGGTCCGACTGACGACGGTCGCTGCCCTGACGCTTCCGGCAACACGACGTAAAAAGCAGCAAGGACCGGCAAGATCATAGTCCGCCGATGCATATTTATGTGAGCATGGGCGATGCTGCCCGGTTCACATAGAGGAGACGGACCGCGATTATCACGCAACAGATCGCCGCGATCGCGATGTTGGGTGCGATATCGGCGGTGACAATGAGCACCCAGGCCTCGGCGCAGATCAGCGCAAAGCGCGCTGAAGCCATCAGGGCCGTCAGATGGTGCCAGCCCGGCGGCAGGCCATAGCCTGGATCGGGCAGCAGGTGCGGACCCAGGCCGTCCTCCTGGCATATATCGATGTCTTCTGGACCCCGATGATCCTGTCCCTTGCCGCGTGCCACTTGCGCTGACCCTGCGCAACATCCAGTTGAGGGCGCAGACACCTTCGGAATAGGCAGAAGAGTACCGTGTTAATCCCCCTGTATGGCGCCCGGTCCTTGCGATCGCGGGCGCTTCACTAAAACTTTCCGTTCCTGTAGCGAGGGATTCCTTTCGGAGGCTCTGCGGACTTCCGGCTCACCCGCGCCGCTGAGCAGGTATGAAAAAATCGAAGAGGCTTCTTTGATGGCATCACCGCCCTCTACGACAGCAAGGCACTCATCCATTCTTTCGATCGCGACCGTCCTGTTTGCTGCCGCGATCTTTGTTGTCGACACATACACGCCGCTGGATATCGCCATTGCGGTGCTCTACGTGGTCGTCGTGCTGATGGCCGCCAATTCGTTTGACCGGAACGGTCTTCTGCTTGTCACTTTTGCATGCCTGGCGCTCACCGTAACAAGCTTTTTGCTGACGCATGGGTTTGAGGCCGATACTGCGCTGGTCAGATGTTTTGTGAGCATCGCTGCGATTATCATCACGTCCATTCTCGCGTTGGCCAATCAGGCGACAACGGAGACGCTGCGCGAGAAGGCTGAACTTCTCGATCTCACGCACGACACCGTTCTGGTGCGCGACAGGGAGGATATCATTACCTATTGGAACCGTGGCGCCGAGGAGCTTTACGGCTGGTCGAGAGAGGAAGCCATCGGCAAACGATCGCACGAGCTTTTGCAAACGGTTCTGCCCGAGCCACTTGCGGCGATCCAGGCGGAATTGATCCGGTCTGGTCGCTGGGAGGGCATTCTCGTTCATCGCAAGCGGGACGGCGCAAAGGCGACGGTCTCGAGCCGCTGGTCCTTGCTGCGCAACGAGCGCGGTCAACCAGTCTCTATTCTCGAAACCAATACCGATGTCACCGAACGTATGCAGACTGAGGAAGCCCTACATCAGGTCGAGGCCCAGCTCACCCATGTGGCGCGCGTTTCGACACTCGGCGAACTGACCGCCTCGATCGCTCACGAAGTCAATCAGCCTCTTGCTGCCGTCGTCACGAATGGCGAAGCCTGCCTGCGCTGGATCAATCGTGACGTGCCGGATATGGATGAAGCCCGAAGCGCCATCACCCGCATGATCAGCGAAGCGAAGCGCGCGAGCGAAGTGATCGCAAAGCTTCGTGCATTGTCGCGCAAATCAAAGCCGGAGAAGGTTGCTGTCGACATCAAGGATATCGTCGATGAGGCAGCACTCCTGATCCAGCGTGAGCTGGTCAATCATCGGGTTTCGTTGCAGCTGGATTTTCCACAAATCATTCCTGCGGCTGTCGGGGACAGGATTCAGGTGCAGCAGGTGATCATGAACCTGCTGATGAATGCTATCCAGGCGATGGCCGCGGTTGCGGATCG
>JAEXXW010000201.1 GCA_023405565.1 Pseudomonadota bacterium | reverse complement strand
GCGATACCGAAGGCCATGTCTGGACCTTTGGGACTTATGACCCATGGGGGTCGTGATCTTCAGGCCTTCGGCGATCGGGGTCGCCGTCTGAATCCCTAAAGTTGCTGAAGAAATTTTGCGAAGCGTGTGCGGGATTGGCTACCAATCATTGCAAAAACGCGCATTTTGCCCGCCGATGCCTCTTGTCCTTCGGGCATTCCATACCCCTATATTTGGCATGGGTTTTGCCCGCCGATTCGTGAGGAAGCGTCGTAAAGACGCTCGATTGCGTTTCGGGGAAGGTTTCATGCTGCTTCCGATGAAGGTTTTGTCGGAGCTTGATTGAAAGTTTTGTCAAAGCTTCGTCGGAGCGATGGGTCGGACTTTTCGTTAAATACAGCCGTGCCGGGGCGATGAGCAAAGGAGGCCTTGATGCGAAAGTCACTGCGGTTGCGTGTGGTGCTGTTGCTGGTCTCGGTTCTGTCCTTGTCAGCATTGCCCGGTGGCAACCGTGCGGCATTCGCGCAGGATCAGAACGCCAAGCCGGTTACCGAAGATCTGCTATCCTCGGTGGTCAGGATCAAAACCTACATCAATCCGGACGGTCGAACGGTCGAAAATCTCGGCGCCGAGCGCGACGGTTCAGGAATTGTGATCGATGATTCCGGTCTCATCCTTACCATCGGTTATCTGATGGTTGAGGCGCACGCCGCCGAAGCCATCACCAATGATGGTCGCCGTATTCCGGCGAATGTGGTGGGTTATGACAACGATACGGGCTTTGGTTTGCTCAAGGCGGTTGCGCCGTTGAAGGTGCGTTCGATGCCGTTTGGCAAATCAGCCGACTTGAAAGTGGGAGAGCCTGTCCTGGCCGCGAGCTTTGGTGGCCGCGACGGCATCGCGCCGGCCTTCGTGGTGTCGCGGCGCGAATTCGCCGGCTCATGGGAATACCTGATCGATGGCGCGATCTATACCGCTCCTGCGCATTCGCACTGGAGCGGTGCGGCGCTGATCACGCGCGAAGGCAAACTTGTCGGCGTCGGCTCGCTGATTGTCGGGGACGCCCCCGGCAATGGTGGCGGCACGGCAGGCAATATGTATGTGCCGACTGATCTCTTGATGCCGATCCTCGCCGACCTCATCGCCAATGGTTCGGTGGGTGGAAATCCAAAGCCATGGATCGGACTCAATACGCAGGCTTCTGACGATGGCCTCCTGGTTTCTCGCGTGATGCCCAACTCTCCGGCCGAGAAGGCCGGTCTGCGTCGCGGCGATCTGATCACCAATATCGGCGGCGATACGCCAAAAACGCTGCCGGATTTCTATCGCAAGCTTTGGTCTTTGGGATCGGCCGGAACGACCGTGCCGCTGGATATTCAGCGTGATGGTCAGAATCAACATTTCGATATCCAGTCGATCAGCCGCATGGATCACCTCAAGCTGAAAAGTACGTTCTGACGTCAATCTGCCGGGAGATTGCGACGTGAACGCGTGTGCAGACTGCATAGCCGCTGGAGACATGTGTGAAGCGCATCATTATTGCGCCTGTCACCCGTCCTTCAAGAAGCGAGAAGCCAAACGAAAACGTGTTCCTCCGAGGGACGCGTTGAAGCGATCCGCGCCAGCTTGACGGCGGTGCGGCATGTGGAGTGAGGCGCAAAAGCGTTTTTGTATCGGTCGCGTAGCCTTGCCTCTTGGTAAGGTGCTAGCTGTCTTTCTGATACCATTCGGCAGTATCGATGCACGCGCCTCTCAACCCGACGATTCCATCTGCCTGATGATTGAGTCCGCGGCACGCGATCACGGCCTTCCGGTTGAATTCTTCGCGCGTGTGATCTGGCAGGAGAGTCGCTTTCGCGCCAACGCCGTGGGGCCGGTGACGCGGAACGGTGATCGGGCGCAGGGTATGGCCCAGTTCATGCCGGGGACCGCAGCCGAACGTGGTTTGCTCGATCCGTTCGATCCGGTTCAGGCGCTGCCGAAATCTGCAGAATTCCTGAAGGAGCTTTGGCGGCAGTTCGGAAATCTCGGTCTTGCCGCCGCCGCCTATAATGCTGGTCCACGCCGGATTCGCGAATGGCTCGACGGAACCGGGTATATGCCGGGCGAAACGCGCAATTACGTGTCCGCTATCACCGGGCTGACGGTCGATGACTGGGCCGCCGAGCGCAAGAAACCCGGCGAGAATACCGAAGAGAAAAAGACAGAGGCCAAACGGGCGCCGGGCTGCGGTGAGTTGATGGCGATGTTGAAAAAATCGCCAACGCCATTCATGGACAGTCTGACGCGGCATGTCGTGCAGGCGCTATCGCAGCCTTGGGGCGTACAACTGGCAGCGGGCTTTTCGCGTGACAAGGCCATGGCCAGTTACGCGCGCGCCTTGCGGCGCTACGCCAGTGTCCTTGAGGGCAAGGACCCCGGCATCCAGTCATCGATGCTGCGCACGCGCGGCTCTCGCGCTTTCTATCAGGTGCGTATCGGCACGAACACTCGTGCCGCGGCCGACGAACTCTGCAATCAGCTTCGCAAGGTCGGCGGCGCCTGCATGGTGCTGAGAAACAAGGGGTAGGTATTGAAATGGCCGGGCATCAGCCCGGCCATTTTCTCTAACTTGTAGCGACAGCCTCGGCGATGATCTTTCCGCACTCAACCGTGTTCGCGCTGCCGCCGAGGTCGCGGGTGCGCGCCTTGGGATTGGCCAGTGCGACTTCGATGGCGCGGACAACAGCATCGGCCGCGTCCTTGTGACCAAGATGCTCCAGCATCATGGCGCCGGACCAGATCTGGCCGATCGGATTGGCAATGCCCTTGCCGGCGATGTCGGGCGCGGAGCCATGGACGGGCTCGAACATCGACGGGAATTCACGCTCGGGATTGATGTTGGCTGACGGAGCGATGCCGATCGAGCCGGCCACAGCAGGGCCGAGGTCGGAGAGGATATCGCCGAACAGGTTGGAGCCGACGACGACATCGAACCAGTCAGGATGCTGCACGAAATGCGCGGTGAGGATGTCGATATGGAACTGGTCAGCACGGATATCGGGATACGTTTCCTTCATTGCTGCGAAGCGTTCGTCCCAGAACGGCATGGTGTGAACGATGCCGTTCGATTTGGTTGCTGATGTCACATGCTTTTTAGGCCGCTTGCGCGCGAGCTCGAAGGCATAGCGCATCACGCGATCGGTGCCGCGGCGTGTGAAGATCGATTCCTGCATCGCGACCTCATCCGCGGTTCCGCGGAACAGGCGTCCGCCGATCTCGGAATACTCGCCTTCGACGTTTTCGCGCACGACATAGAAGTCGATGTCTTCCGGTCCGCGGCCGGCCAGCGGGCTCTTCATGCCCTGCAGCACGCGGCATGGGCGAAGATTGACATATTGATTGAATTCGCGCCGGATGGGGATCAGCAGGCCCCACAGCGAGACATGATCCGGCACGCCGGGAAAGCCGACGGCGCCGAGAAAGATCGCATCATGTTTGCGGATCAGATCGAGGCCGCCATCCGGCATCATGCGGCCGTGCTTGGCGTAGTGCTCGCAGCTCCAGCCGAAATGATCGAAGGTGAAAGAAAGGCCGAACCGCTTGCCCACCGCTTTAAGGACGCGGATGCCTTCCGGCAGAACCTCGTTGCCGATGCCGTCGCCGGGAATCGCGGCAATCCTGTAAGTCGTCATTCCTTGCACTCTCCCTGATACAGGTGGTTCGGTCTCACTCGGCCAGTTTCAATCCGCGGATCACCACAATCTGCGTTTGCGCGCCGGTGATGCCGAAATCGTCGTCGTTGATCAGCGCAAGCGCGCCATCGTCGAGCAAGGCCAGTCCTTCGGTCTTGCCGACCACCGACGGGAAGTCGGCGCTGTCGAACAGAAGTTTTTTTGTCACCGGCTGGATGGACGTGCCACCGAGATCAACCTGCTCGAGCGTCGGCGTGGTATCGATGTCGTCCCAGGGGGTGTCGTGAATGTTGGTCGCCGGGG
>JAEXXW010000157.1 GCA_023405565.1 Pseudomonadota bacterium | reverse complement strand
CCACGATGGCGCCGACGCGCGGCAAGGCCACGCGTGACATCAAAACGTAAAGCAGAATGAAGGCGATCGCGAACCAGATGAGCTGGGACGCGAAGGTTTCCGAATTGAACGGCGGGAACGGGGCTTTCGCTCCGGGTGCACCGCCATGGGCTTCGGTCGTCGCTTTGGTGGCCATCGGACTCTTCTCCACCTGCGCGCAATATCGCGCGCAGGGCCTCACATCTTGAGGATTAGACGGCGAACAGGAGCAGCAGCGCGATCAGCAGCGAGAAGATGCCGAGCGCTTCGGTCACGGCGAAGCCGAAAATCAGGTTGCCGAACTGGCCCTGGGCAGCCGACGGGTTACGCAGCGCCGAACCGAGGAAGTTGGCGAAGATGTTACCCACGCCGACGCCGGCGAGACCCATGCCGAGGCAGGCGATGCCGGCACCGATGTACTTTGCTGCAACAGGATCCATTGATTGCTCCTTTGGGATCGATCTGAAGAGAGGTTTGTCGGGCTTCAGTGGCCCGGGTGAATAGCGTCGTTGAGATAGATGCAGGTCAGGATCGTGAACACATAGGCCTGCAGGAAGGCGACCAGGAATTCCAGAGCCGTCAGCGCAACCGTCATGCCGAGCGGCAGAACCGCACCGAGCCAACCGATGAAGCCGAGGCTGCCGAGCATCGTCACGAAGCCGGCGAAAACCTTCAGCGTGATGTGGCCGGCAAAGACGTTGGCGAACAGACGCACGCTGTGCGACAGCGGCCGCGACAGGAACGAGATCACCTCGATCAGCACGATCAGCGGCAGGATGTAGATCGGAATGCCGCTCGGGACGAACAGCTTCAGGAATTTCGGGCCGTTCTTGTAGAAACCGTAGACCAGCACCGTCAGGAACACGATCATCGCCAGCGCGGCGGTGATGATGATGTGGCTGGTGACGGTGAAGGTGCCGGGGATCAGCCCGATCAGGTTCGCGAACAGGACGAACATGAACAGCGAGAAGACCAGCGGGAAGAACTTCATGCCTTCCTTGCCGGCCGAACTTCGTAACATGTCCGCGACGAATTCGTAGGTGATCTCGGCGATCGACTGGATGCGGCCCGGAACGACCGCACGGGCGGCGGTGGCGCCCAGCATCAGCACCGAAATGCCGGCCACGGCGATGAACATGTACAGCGCCGAATTGGTGAAGGCGATTTCGTGTCCGCCAATGTGACCGAGCGTGGCGATCTTCTGGATTTCAAATTGGTGGATCGGATCGGCCATGGCCGCGTCTTGGTCCTTCAATCGCCGCAGGATGCGGCCTTATGAATCTCGATCACCGCGCAAGCGCGGATCAGGTTTTATCAGCGCCGCCACCGGGAAGCTTGCTGGGAGCAACGATTCCGGCCGCACGCATCACATTCAATACCCCGGCGGCAAAGCCGAGCAGCAGAAACACGATCATTCCCCACGGCGAGATACCGAGAAGGCGGTCCAGCACCCAGCCGATACCCGCCCCCACAAGCACGCCCACCACAAGTTCGGCGGAGAGCCGGAAACCGCGCGCCATTGCTGACGGATCGGAGCCCGATAGCCGGGGATCGCGCTCTTCCGGTTTGCGTTGCTCGACATGGTCGAGTTTCGCGCCGAGACTTTTGAGCCTCGCGGAAAGAGCAGCTTCCGAGGATGCCGGTTTTTTCGATCCGTCTTTGTCGCGTGCGCCGTCAGCCATGCTTTCGACACTCGCCTCAGGAAACGTCCGAAGGCCCCTTATGCCCCTCAAAGCCGGGCGGACCATACTTATGGGGTTTTCGCAAGTCAAGAAACGCTGTGCGCCGCGCAACAATGAAATAGCCAAATAAATTCAGTCACTTGGGCGCCAGCGACAACACGCCATCCAGATCGCCGCACGACTTTCGGTGCAGGTCGGGAGAATGATACAATTCAAACGTCGTCCAACGGGATGTTGTCCATGTTTCGTACCCTCGTCCTTGCCCCGCTTTTGTTGCTCGCCGCTCCGGCCGCAGCACAGGACATCCCTGGCACGGAAAACGGCCGCTACACCCTCAACAAGGTGGACAATGGCTATTTGCGCCTCGATCAGCAGACCGGGCATGTCTCGCTCTGCAGCCGGCGGGACCTCGGATGGTCCTGCCATCCGGTGCCGGACGAGCGCAGCGCATTGGAAGAAGAGATTGCCCGGCTGCAGAGGGACAATGCGGCCCTGAAAAAAGACATGCTGGCACGCGGCATCACTCCGCCCGGCACCCCACAGGCCAAAGCACAGCCGAAGACCGAACCGGACGGCAAATCGCCAACCGATGCCGAGATCGACCGCGCCCTGGCGACGGTCGAACGGATCTGGCGGCGCTTCGTCGAGATGATCGGGCGGCTGCAGCGGGATATGTTCACCCAGATCTGAGCGTCACGTGGGCCTTTCCAATATCACCAGGGTCACCGCCACTGTCATCGCGACGGCCGAACTGAGCATCGACACAACCGGCGAAGGCTTCACGGACATCACCGCCGACGTGCGCCGCTTCGCCGAAAAGGCCGGTGCACAAGACGGTGCCGTTTCGCTCTTCCTGCGCCACACATCGGCATCGCTGACGATCCAGGAGAATGCCGATCCCGACGTCCTGCGTGATCTCACGACGGCGCTTCGGCATCTGGCGCCACGCGATTTTGGCTGGATACACGATGCCGAAGGGCCCGATGACATGCCGGCCCATATCCGCACCATGCTGACGGGTGTATCTCTTCAAATACCGATGACCGGTGGACATCTTGCACTTGGCACATGGCAGGGCATCTATGTGATCGAGCATCGCGCTCGCCCGCACCGGCGCCAGATCATTCTGCAATTTATCGGCAGCCAGCGCGGTTGAGCGTTCATCCTCATGGGCTTGAGGACGTGGGCTTGAGGACAGGCTTTTTCTCGACTTGCGCAAAAATGTTGTAAAGTCGTCACATGAGGCGCCGTGGATGGATCAAGGACTGACGCCGAAGTGACAGAAACAACTTATCGCCTGGTGATCGCCGACGACCACCCGCTGTTTCGCGGAGCGCTTCGCGAATCGGTCGGCGGCTTGTTTGGCAAGATCGAAATTTCCGAGGCCGGCTCATTCGACGAGGTATCGAAACTTCTCGAGGCCGGCAGCGACGTCGACCTGATCCTGCTCGACCTCACGATGCCCGGTGTCCGGGGGTTTTCCGGCCTGATGTATCTGCGCGCGCAATATCCCAGCGTGCCGGTTGTGGTTGTATCGGGCAACGACGATCCGACCGTCATCCGCCGCTGCATGGATTTCGGGGCCTCGGGCTTTATTCCCAAAACACTGGATATCGAGGAGATGCGGGCCGCCGTCGCCGCGGTGCTGAAAGGTGGCGTCTGGACGCCGCCCGATGTCGATCTCGATGCCGGCACGGATGCGGAGACGGCAGCCCTGCTCGCGCGGCTCGCCACGCTGACACCCCAACAAGTCCGCGTGCTGATGATGCTGTCCGAAGGTCTGCTCAACAAGCAGATCGCCTACGAGCTCTCGGTGTCAGAGGCGACCGTAAAGGCGCATGTCTCTGCGATCCTGCAGAAACTCGGCGTCGAGAGCCGCACTCAGGCGGTGATTGCGGCCTCCAAGATCGAAGTCGGCCAGTGGCCGGCGCTGGAGCAATAGGAGAGACATTCGTCATTGCCGGACTTGACCCGGCAATCCATCATCCTTGCAAGATGGATCACCGGGTCACGCGCCTTCGGCGCGGCCCGGTGATGACATCCTACTCCGCCGCGATAGTCTGCATCCGCCATTGCGCCAGCAATGCCCGGAGCGCCGCCGGCTTGACCGGCTTGTTGAGGATCGGCACATCGCGGCCCCGCGCTTCATCACGCACGCGCGGCGTGCGGTCCGCCGTGATCAGGATTGCCGGCAAGCTGCGGCCGAAACGCTCGCGCAATTTTACGATCGCGTCGATGCCGTTGCCATCGTCGAGATGATAATCGACCAGCAGGCCACTCGGTATCGTGCCGGATCGTTCGATGACAGCGATCGCCGCGGTCAGGCTTGATGCTTTCAGCACCTGACACCCCCAACCGCTCAGCAGCGTTTCCATGCCGTCGAGGATTTGCGGTTCGTTGTCGATGCACAGCACGACCATTCCCCCCAATTGTGCGGGAACGGTTCGTGCCGGTCGCCGCTGCTGCACGGAGGCCCGCACCGCCGCTGCGATCGGCACTTCAACGGAAAACATCGAACCGCGGCCGGGCTGCGACCGCAACTGAACTCTATGATTCAGCACGCGTCCGATGCGCTCGACGATCGACAGCCCAAGCCCGAGACCGCGCGCAACCCTGGCGCCGTCCTGCAACCGATGGAATTCGCGGAAGATCGCGCGCGTCTGCGATGACGGGATGCCCAGCCCGCTGTCATGCACCTCGATACGCAGCGAACCATTGCTCCCGCGGCGCGCACCAACCAGCACGCGCCCCTGTGGCGTGTATTTGATCGCATTGGAAATCAGGTTCTGCAGAAGTCGCCGCAGCAGACGGCGATCAGAGCGCACCGTCGCATCCGACAAAACGAATGTCAGATCGAGCCCCTTCTCGCGCGCCAGTGGCTCAAATTCGACGTCGAGCTGCCGCATCATCTCGTCGACGCGGAAGGATCCGACCTCCGGCTTCATCGCCCCCGTATCCAGCCGCGAGATATCCAGCAGGGCTCCAAGGATCTCCT
>JAEXXW010000112.1 GCA_023405565.1 Pseudomonadota bacterium | reverse complement strand
GCGCAGGAGTCGCACAGCATCTGTCGATGGAATACATGAAGAAGCGGTTCGGCCTCGAGATCACGCATGTGCCTTACAAGAGCACACCGCAATCGATCGCCGATATCGCCGCAGGCCATGTCAACCTCGGTTTCGCCGAAGCCGGCGCTTCGCTGCCGCTGATCCGCGACGGCAAGCTACGCGCGCTGGCCGTATCGGCCACCAATCGCCTGCCGTCCCTGCCGGACGTTCCGCCCTTTGCGGAAGCGGCCAGCGCTCCGGATTTCGAAGCCGTGTCGTGGCACATGCTGTTTGCCCCCGCGGCGACGCCAAAACCGATTGTCGATCGACTGCACGCGGAAATGAAGAAAATCATGGCCGATCCGGAGATGATCAAGCTGACCGAGAAGATCGGCCTCATCCCGGTCGATACGCCATCCATCGATGGCATCCAGAATTACATCTCGTCCGAGCGCGAGAAGTGGGGCACGCTGGTCAAACAACTCGGATTGGAAGGGACGATGTAGTCCGGATAGAGCGCTTTCACCTGGTGCCGCTGCCGTCAGGCAGCGGCAACCGAAAGCGGTCGTGCAACACGAATGCCTCGCTGCTCCAGCAGCGGCAGGACATTATCGCGGAAATACGGGAATTCCTCGACATAGTCGACGAAGGACAATGTCGTGCCACGGAAGCCGGCCGCATGCAGCGCAGCGATGCCGTCGGCCACCTGCTCCGGCGTTCCTGTCAGCGGGAAGCCGCCGTGACCGGCGGCCATGCGGTCGCGGATCAGCGCCAGGAGATCGTGCGGGAATGACTGCGCATGCGCGAATTGCAGCCGTACGAGATTGTCGACCGCATCCCAGTCAGCGTGTGTTTTACCGGAATGCTCCAGATAGGACTTCGCTTCCGCCTCCGTCGGCCGGCAAACGACGTGCGAGAATGTCAGGACGTCGACATCGCGGCCGACCTGCTGGGCTTGTTGTTTCAGCGCAGCAATTTCCTCCGACGAGCGCGCCAGATCGATCGCCGGTGTGAACAGGAAATTGGCATTGCGCACGGCAAACTCACGGCCCTGATTTGATCCAGCCGCGTTGATGATCGGCAGCGGCGCACCGGGCCTTGGATCGCCAAGCACGTTCTTGAGTTTGAAGAATTGCCCATCCCAATCGAATGCCTTGTCACGCGTCCATAACGCACGAACGATGTCGAACCATTCCTGCGCATAGCCGTAGCGGGTCTCGTGGTCATCCGGTAGCGTGAGGCCGAGCGCTTCATATTCCGGCTTGTTCCAGCCCGCGACGATATTCAGGCCGATGCGGCCGCCGCTGATCTGATCGATGGTTGCGAGCTGCTTGGCGACGACGACGGGATGATTGGCCGCGGTGTGGATGGTCGCAAACACGGTGATGTCGCGTGTCCGCGCCAGCAAACCGGCCGCCCAGGTCATCGTCTCCAGCACGCTGCCATGAAAATTCGTCTCGCCGCCGTATCCGATCCAGCGCGCGATCGGCAGCATGAAATCGATGCCGGCTTCGTCGAGAAGCGTCGCCAGTTGCAGATTGTTGTCCCACGAACTTTTCCAGCGTTCGGGAAGCTTGGTCACCGTCATGCCGCCCGAACAATTGGACGCAAACGTACCGAGGAGAAATTGATCGCGGTCGAACATCCGGTTCTGTGATGGCGTCATGGCGCTCCCCCTTCACGGATATCGGGCATCGAATTAATTTTATAATAAAAAGTCTATTTTAAATTCCATCTGGACGCAAGGACGGCCCGCCGGTGCAAAGTGCCGTATGGTGACCTCCCGCAAGGAAGGCGAAGGACATGCCGAAAAACAGCCGCCGTCCGGCCGACAATCGCCCGAAACCGATTGATCGCTCCTGGCATCTAGCGCGGACCGCGCAGGAAATGGATGTGGCGGAGCTGGAATATGCGCTGATCCGCTGCTGGGAAGGCTTTGGCCATTGGCAGGCCGAATGCCTCGCTTCGGTGGCAGAGTTTTCAGCCAGCGGTCCGGACAATGCCTTGCTGCACATGATCCGGATGAATGATCGACCGAAAAGCCTGCGCGATCTTGCTCACATGGCCAATCGCGATGACATTCCCAACCTGCAATACAGCTTGCGCAAGCTCATCAAAGGCGGGCTCGTGACGCGCAGCGGCAGCGGCCGTTCGGGCGTGACATACGAAACCACCGCCCTGGGAAAAACCGTCACCGATCGCTATGCCGATGTGCGCGCGCATCTTCTGGTCGAAGCGGTCGCGCGCGTATCCGATCTGGCCAAGCGCCTGCAAGACGCCGTGCACACCCTCGACTTGATGACAGGGATCTATGAACAGGCGGCTCGCGCCGCCGCGACGCATCGGCATCGGGCTGGAAGGCTGGGCGCGAAACCATAACGGGGTGGCACGACGCCGGGCCGCCCCGAGCGAGTAATCAGCGCCCCGGAGTCCACGCCTTGTAGTCGCCGGTCGCCTTGGGACGACGGCCCTGCGCCAACGTCGAACCGGTCGGGCGATAGGCCCCCGGCGTGCCGGTCAGGTTCGGCCGGTGCGGCTTCTGCCACGGACGCGGCTGATACTTCTCTTCGGTCGGCGGCGTATCGACGGTGTGATGGATCCAGCCGTGCCAAGCCGGCGGGATGGTCGATGGTTCGCTATAACCATTATAGATCACCCAGCGCCGCTCGAAGCCCAGCACAGGATCGATCTTGCCGCCTTTGGTGCGGTAGTAACGGTTCCCCGCCTCGTCCTGACCGACGAGTTCGCCATAGAGCGAGGTCCAGAGCTGGGTGTTCAGCGTCTGGCCGTTCCACCAGGTGAAGAACTTGAGCAGGAAACTCTTCATGTTGCGCCGCATTGGAAATGGATCGCGGGTTTCATGCCATTGCCGCGGGATGAAGTCCAGAGAGCCATTTTTTGCTGTGATTTCAATCGCTCGGTGGCATGACAAACCTGCTTTGGCCCCTCTCCTCCCGAAGCGAATCTGCCTTTGAGGCCATTCCGGCCCAATTGCCACCACCTGTCTACTCGGCCTCGCCGTCGCCACGACAATGCTGGTCTTTTCCACCATCGTCCGGCTGACCCGGCATCTATTCGCGGTCCGTCACCCGCTGCTGTTCTCATTCCTGCGCCGGACCAAGGGCGCGCGGCGCTTTCGCCTCGACGATGCCGTCGCCGTTGAAAACGAATAGGGCTGGATCGAAGAGATCACGGCGACTTATCTTATGTCGTCATCAAATTGTGGGACTGGCGGCGCATGATCGTGCCGCGTCCCTGATCGGCACGGTGTTCGTCCATGTCGGTTACACCGTTCCCGTCGAAGAGATGCGGCAGGCCATCGACCGTATGACCGTATCGCGCGTGAATCGGGATGATGGGATCGCAACGTCATCAATCTTCTGGTGACGGATGCAAAAGACAGCACCATTGAATTACGCATTCTCGCCAGTGGCAGCAATTCGCCGGACGTGTTCAACCTGCGCTGCGGAATCCGCAACGTGGCGCGCAAAAGACATGGCGCGCACATGACAATTGTCGTGATGCTGATATTGCAAATGATTTGCAGTTGAATTCATAGCGCTTGCATCGCTCGCGCGCGCGGCCTAGATCCTGCCGATCCACTCTAGGCCTGTCATGAAACGCGTTCAGACCCTTGCCGTCGGCAGCATTGCGGTCGGCATCCTTGTCCTTGCGCTCAAATACGTTGCCTATTACCTGACGGGCAGCGTCGCGCTGCTGTCAGATGCGATCGAAAGCATCGTCAATGTCGCGACCGCGATCGCCGCGCTGATCGCCATCAGATTTGCCGCGCAGCCGGCCGATGCCAACCACCCCTACGGCCATCACAAGGCCGAATATATCTCAGCCGTCATCGAAGGCGTGCTGATCGTCGTCGCGGCGATCTTCATCCTGCGCGAAGCGTGGTTTGCCTATCTGTCGCCGCGCATGATCGATGCGCCGTGGCTCGGCCTTGCGGTGAATGGCGGCGCGTCCGCCATCAACGCGATCTGGTGTTATATTCTCATCAAACAGGGGCGTTCGCACAAATCGCCTGCGCTCGTGGCCGACGGGCGGCACCTGTTCACCGACGTCGTGTCGTCCTTTGGTGTCTTTGTCGGCATCGCGCTCGCTGTCTTGACCGGGCTGTCGGTTCTCGATCCGATCCTGGCCGCACTTGTCGCGCTGAACATCCTGTGGTCCGGCTCGCGCCTGATGAAGGAATCGCTCGGCGGTCTGCTCGACGAAGCCCTTCCGGACGGCGATCTGTCACGCATCCGCGCGATTATTGCCGCCAATGCCGATGGTGCGATCGAGGCTCATGATCTGCGCACGCGCCAAGCCGGCCGCATGACATTCGTCGACTTCCACCTCGTCGTGAAAGGCTCGATGAGCGTCACCGAGGCGCACGATATCTGCGACCGGCTTGAGCGCGCGATCAAGGCGGAGGTTCATGACGCCTTGATCTCAATCCATGTGGAGCCTGACGACAAGGCCAAGCATTCCGGGATCGTGGTGCTGTGAGGGGTACCCGTGACAAGACACAGGCATGCGCAGAGTATTACGCCGCGGGCGATTGAGCCGCGCGGGTTGATAACCGCGCCGCAAGCGAGGCGAGTTTGTCGAGATAGCCCTGCAGGAAGGCCGCAGTCTGCTCGTCGGTCACGTTGCCGTCGTCATCGATCAGTTCGGGCTTGTAGGCGAGATAGACTTCCGGCTGTCCCAGCACCAGTGCGCCAACCGCGGTCAGCATGGTGCGCAATTGATGCTGCGCGACCGCTGTGCCGATTGCACCGGGCGATGCTCCGGTCACGGTGGCGAGTTTACTGTCCCATACATTGGTGCCGTAGGGCCGCGTCCCCCAGTCGAGCGCATTCTTGAGCACGGCCGGCACGCCGCGATTGTATTCCGGCGTCACGAACAGCACCGCATCGGCCGCTGCGACCGCTTCCTTCATCCGTTGCACCGAGGCCGGGAGATTGTTTTCACGCTCAGGATCGAAGAACGGCAGATCATTGACCTCAACGACCTGAAAATCGAGTTTGGCGGAGGCGAGCTTGGCCAACGCTTTTGCGAATTTCCGGTTGATCGAGCCCGGGCGCGAACTTCCCACAAAGACCGCAACCTTGGGTTTGGACGGATTGGACATGGCTTACCTCGATTTCAGGAGCTTTGAATGTGATGGTATTGTTTTGTAACCGAGGATGATTAGGTGACTGTTCGGGGCAGCCACAAGGAGGCACAATTTTGTCACGCGGTTACACCCATGTGCCTGAGGAGTGCGGGGCCATCAGCGAGATCCTGTCGCGCATCGGTGACAAATGGACCGTGCTGGTGGTGTCGATGCTCGGCAATGGCCCGATGCGGTTCAACGAATTGCGCCGGGAGATCGGCGGCGTCTCGCAGCGTATGCTGACGCTGACCCTGCGGGGCCTCGAACGCGATGGCCTTGTTACGCGTACGGTGTATCCCACCGTGCCGCCGCGCGTGGATTACGAATTGACCAGGCTTGGCCGCACTTTGCTGGAGCCGATCACCGCGATCGCAGCCTGGGCCAGAGCCAATCGCATGGGGATCGCCGAAGCCCGTGCGATCTATGACAAGGCAGCAAAGCGGGATGTTGTGCCCGGCGCTGTGATGCGTACGCCGGCGGCGTGACGGTTCTTTGCTTGATCGGAAGGCGTCTCTGGCGGGAACATCGCCCAACGTGCGGGCATGATAACACCACAAACCGGGACAAGCTGGGCAAAGGTCGCGCACCGTCCCGTCCAGTTATCCCCATAGTGCTGAAAATGTTGGGGGAATCGGTGCGCATACCGCCGCCCAAAACTGTCTCAAACTAGTTCCATGATACCTTTTTAAGCCTTCCCCTCTCCCGACGGCGAAGAGCCCGCCTAACCGCTTTTGCCCGAAAAAAGCCCGTTTTTCGGCACGCGACGGCCTAATGACACCATCCACAAAAATGGCGGGGAATTCCCCC
>JAEXXW010000065.1 GCA_023405565.1 Pseudomonadota bacterium | reverse complement strand
ACCTGCCATTGTCCGTCCGCCTGGCGTTCGGCAACGCGTGCTGCACCCGAATCGAGAAGGTCCAGCGCCTGGTCAACGGCCTCGCGCACCGGGCCAGTGGTGGCGGCAGTGACGGTGTCGCGCTTCTCGAAAGCGTCATCGATGGTTTTGGCGAGCTGGTCGTGCGGCATGCAATCCCCCGGAAATGAGCGCGGCAGGTGTGGCGCGACGACTTGGCCCCTGTCAATGCCGCGATTTCGCTTGGGGACGGCACACAAATTGCTGGAAACTGCGCGCCGTCGCGTCGGTGCAGGGTTGCTGGGTGACGCGGCGTTAAAAGGGATAAGAACTGATGAAAGTTTGCTCACGTTTGTTGCGCGTCACAGCCGTTGCGGCTGCTCTCTCTGTTCCGATGGCGACACAGGCGCCGGCGCAGGAGTGGCCGAATCGCACCGTCACGCTGGTCATTCCGTTCGCGGCCGGCAGTGCCTCTGATGTGGTTGGGCGCCTCTTCGCGGCGCGGCTTTCCGAGGTGCTTGGCCAGCAGGTGGTGATCGAGAATGTGGGCGGTGCCGGTGGCACCATCGGCGTTGGCCGTGTCTCGAAGGCCGATCCGGACGGCTATCAGTTCGTGATGGGTGGTATCGACACCTTCGCCATGAGCAAGGCGCTGTACAAGAAGCTGCCGTACGACCCGGTCGGCGATTTCATGCCGGTGGCGCTGGTCGCCGAGCAGCCGATTATTCTCATGGCCCGCAAGGATCTGCCGGTGAAGAATTTCAAGGAATTCCTCGCCTATGCCAAGGCCAATCCGGGCAAGATGCAATACGGCTCGGCCGGCGTCGGCTCAGCCTCGCATCTCGGTTGCGCGCAGTTGAATGCAGCAGCGGGGATCGATGCCGTGCACGTGCCTTATCGCGGCTCGGCGCCGGCGATGCAGGACGCTATGGCGGGCCGCATCGATTACATCTGTGCGCTCGGTGCGGCTGCCATTCCGCAGATGGAAAACAAGACGCTCAATCCTCTCGCGTCGCTGACGAAGGTCCGCTCGCCGCTCGCGCCGGACGTCCCGACCGCAATCGAAGAGGGGATTGCCAATTTCGAAGCGCCGTTCTGGAGCGGCTTCTTCGTGCCGAAGGGCACGCCGCAGGCGGTGATCGACAAGCTGCAGAAGGCTACGGTGGCGATGATCGAGACGCCGGTTTTGACCGAGCGCCTCAAGAAGGTCGGCTCGACCTTCGTTCCGGTCAATCAGGCCAATCCGGTCTATATGAAGAAGTTTCTCGATGACGAAATCGGGAAGTGGGGCGCGACCATCAAGGCGAGCGGCGTGACGCTCGATTGATGTCTGCCCGTTCGTATACGCCAATGGGCCAAATCGTCATGGCCGGGCTTGTCCCGGCCACCCACGTCTTTGTGTGAGAGAAGAAAATCGTGGATGCCCGGCACAAGGCCGGACATGACTGTAAAACGCTTCAACGGTGAGAGATCACCTCAGCGCAGGCATCCCTTCAGGAATTGCGTGAGATCGTCGGTCACGAAATCCACGTGATCGGCGTCTCGCCCTTCCATCTCCCAATCTTCGCGGAACACCTCGCGCGTTTTCTCGGGCACCACCAGCACAGTGGTGATGCCAAGCGCATGCGGTACCGTGAGATTGCGCGAGAGATCCTCGAACATCGCCGACTTTGCCGGATCGACGCCGTGCTGCGCGAGGAAGCGGTCGTAGGTCTTCGCCGACGGCTTCGGCTCGAGTTCGGCGGCTACGATGTCGAACACAGCCTCGAATTGCGTGTGGATATCGAGCCGGCGCATGACGGCGTCGGCATGCTTGCGCGTGCCGTTGGTGAGAATGAGCTTGCGGCCGGGCAGTTTCTCGATGGCGTCGCCCAGCGCCGGGTTGGGTTCGAGCGGCGAGTGGTCGATCTCGTGGACGAAGTCGAGAAAGTCGTCCGGCTTCATGCCGTGTTCGGTTATCAGCCCGCGCATCGATGTGCCGTAGCGGCGATAATAATCCTTCTGCAGGCGGAAGGCGTCATCATGCGCGATATTGAGAAAGTTGGCGATGTAGTCGCGGATGCGCGTGTCGACTTGCTGCCACAGATTGAGGTGGTGCGGATAGAGCGTGTTGTCGAGATCGAAGATCCACGTATCGACATGCGAGAAGGTTTTGCCCGCCCCTGTATGGGCAGGGCGGCTGGGATTTGCGCTGTCGTTATCGGTGGTCATGGCGGCTTCTCTAACGGAGCTGCCGCTCATATTCCAGTCGCTCCTTTAGCCCCGGAGTTTCCGCCGCTTACTGCAAACCCCAGTTCGGCAAGGTCGGATCAAAGCGCTTCACCATGGTCGCGCTGACGATGTGATCGTCGAACTCCTTGGTCGCGTCATTGGAGTTGTTGCGCAGGAAGCGGTAGTCGAGCCGCAAATCCGCACGATCCCAGAAGAACCCGGGGATAATGGCGGTCGCGCCCGGAATGATCAGCGTGTCGGCGCGCTTGGCGCCGGTGGCAACGACATAATCGTTGCGATAATCACGCCAGCTGACGGTGAGATTGGCCCCGAGTGTCAGCCATTTCGTCGCCACCTTGTAGACTTCGAGACGGCCGCCCCATTCGATATAGGCGCCGGGCTGAATTTCGGTGACCAGCGCATTCACGACCGCGCCGGAAATATCGCTCCACAACACATAGGGTGAGAAGATGGCGACGCTGCCGGCGCCGAGCACGTCGGGCTTTGCAAAGCGCAGGCGCGCGTCGGCATACCAGCCCTGCTGAGACGGAAAATAGTCATCATAGGAGCGATACGCCGCGCGCAGACGCAGCGCCGAATACAGCCCGTCATTGGTGCCTTCGAAGGTGAGGGCGCCCGAGCCTTCGGCGTAATAGAAGCGATCGTTAAAATAGGACGCCGCTGCGCCCAGCGAAGGATTGACGCTGAGGCCCGGGATCAGATCGAAAATCGGGCCGATTTCGCCGCCGGCATAGCCGTAGCTCAGATCGCCATAGCGGCTGTTGATCTGGCCGGCGACGATGCCGTTGGTCCGCCAGCGCTGACCATTGATGTTGCGTTCGTCGCGCAGGGAGAGCGAGCCTTGCGTGAACCAGTCGCCCTTGCCGTCCGGCAGATAATACATCGGATTGGATTCATAGCCGGTGCCAAGTTCGGCGGTAACCAGCGTGAAGGACGGTTGCATGGCGCGGCGGACGCGCATCAGCCCGACCTTGCCTTCGAAATTGTCCGGATCGTTGACAAGAATGCGCTCATAGGCCGCGAGCGCCCAGCGTATCTTGCCGCTCTCCTCAGCCAGCCGGGCAAAGCGGAGGTTCAGCTCGGTGTTGGCCGGCTCGCGCAGGATGCGCGCATACATCGCGTCGAGTTCATCGGCTCGAAGGACCTGCAAGCTTGAGACAATAAAAAACGTGGCCAGAAGCCACGCCCACGTCCGCTTCACGTTCACGTCATTCCGCCCCAACTTCCACGCAACACCGGGTCGCCAATTGCACTCTTCGTCTAGCGCAATCAACGCGGGTCGGCTATGCAGAAAAAAGTGAGTGGAGATTGAACCAGCAGGCGTGGTCGAGCGACCACACTTGAGGGGCTCCGTCGGTAAAAAAGTAGCGAACGGCAATTGGTAATGCACAAATCCCATACCTCGCTGATCTCCGCGATTGTCACTCTTTCTTGTGTGTTGCTCGGAAACACGCCTGCGTTCAGCGTCGATTCGAAAATCGGCGTGGCCTCCGCCGTCAAAAACCAGGTGCAGGGCCGGGGAGCGCGCGCAATTGCCGCAGGCAGTGAGGTTTATGCCAATGAGCGCATCAAAACGGGTGATGCCGCCACAGCACAGCTTCTGTTTCTCGACAAAACGGTGCTGAGCCTTGGCCCGAAGGCCGAATTGCTGCTCGACAAGTTTATCTACGACCCGAACAAGGGATCGGGGCAAGTCGTTGTCAACGCCGTGCAGGGTTCGTTCCGTTTTGTCACCGGCGCGCAGAACCCGAACAATTATGCGATCAAGACTCCGGTCGCGACGCTCGGCATTCGCGGCACGGTGATCGATCTCCTCGTTCAGAACGGGCAGACGATCGTGTTGCTGGTCGAAGGCGCTGTGAGCATCCGCATGACCAACGGGCAGACCTATCAGCTGACCAAGCCCGGCACGGCTTTTGTTATCAACGCGAATGGTCAGGTGAAGGGTCCGATGCCGTGGGACGGCTCGATCATCAATGTCGCAGCCGGGGTGACCTTCCCGCTTTATGGCTGGGCATTCACGGGTGACCCGCAGGATCCCCGCGTCCCGTTCGACAAGATGCAGGCGATCGACCAGATCAATGCGATCAACGCGCGGAGCTACATTCCGCCGGTGCAGCACAATCCGAATCCTTATCCCTGCGGCAACAGTTATTGCTATTGACGCCGTCGTCCGTGACGGGCGCGGTCGAAGCTATACTGCGAGGTTGAGAGGCTATACCGCGTTGATCGCGTCGCCGGCCGCGATCGTGCCGCCCTCGATCACTTGGGCGTAAATTCCGCAATCCATGTGCCCGAAGGCCTGCATCAGGGTCTTCGGGATTTCCATGTCGCGACGGCCCGTGCGCGGTTCGACATTGGTGGCGGCGCAGCGGACGATGCGTTTGATCACCTTGAGCCGCACATCGCCGATCGCAAGCGTCTGATCGAGCAACTCAAACTCACGCCAGGCCGGCCAACCCTCAACCAGCAGGTTGCCCCGGAAGCGCAGAGGATCGACCGGCGCGCCGACTGCATTTTCAACGGCTGTGACCGATGCCGCGTTGATGATCGATACCACCTTGGCGGCGACATCCGAAAAGCTGTGACCGTCGCCATGCAGGACCCTGGGCGGCCCCCGCAATTCGCCGGCGCTGTAGCCGGCAAAGAAATCCTCGATCGCCTGCCGGCCCTCCGGCGTCCGCAGGTCGCCCCGCGCCACCTCGGCGCCGTTGAGGCGGATGGTCAGCACGTGGTTCGCATCATCGAAATGGGTATCGAGGGCGGCCAGCCGCTCGTTCCGCATCAGCATCAGGAAGCGCTGCTTCGGGAAATACTGGGGTGCGGCCGGATCG
>JAEXXW010000622.1 GCA_023405565.1 Pseudomonadota bacterium | reverse complement strand
CCTTGGTGCCGGCCGCGCGCGCCATCTCGAGGATTGCGAGGAAGCGGCCCAGCCCGGTGTTGGAATAGAGCGAGAGCGTAATCCCTGAGAAATAGACGATGCGTGCGGCAACAATAGCTTCGGCGATGGCGGCCCATTGCGGCAATTCGAACAATTCGCGTGCCGGCGCGCTGTCGCGCCAATACTGGAAACTGCGCTCGCCCTTGCTGTCGGTTTCGATGAGATAGAGGCCCGGCAGCCGCCCAGGCAGGCGGAGGATCTGGTCGGTGGCGATACCTTCCGCGGCGGCAAGGGCGACAATCCGGTCGGAATAGGGGTCATCGCCAAGGGCGGTGGCATAGACAACCGGCAGGCCGCGCCGGGCGAGATAAACCGCCGTGTTGAAGGTGTCCCCGCCACAGGCCTGGCTGAAACGGCCGTCGGGTCCGCGCGACATCTCGATCATGACTTCGCCGATGGAAATGATGCGGGTGCGCTGTTCAGCCATGAAATCCGGACCGGAAGACGGGGGCGCCTGTTGGACGCAAAAAGTTGGATACGGGCCACCTTGGACCCTTCGGGGGCGATTTGGCAACGAAACCGGCCCGAAAGGGCCGGGTCTTGGCCAATGCGCATCCGGTAACGCGGTTCCATCGAGGGAACATCGTGGTGGCTGCCTCCGGTCTGGATAGCGCCGCTTTGGCAAAGCGACTCTGGCAGCGCGACTTGGCAGATTGAAATGTTATACTATAACAAGAGAGCAAGGCGGCCGAGCGATCCATGACCGAACATCATCACCACCATCACCCTCAGGGGCATGCGCATCCGCCGGCGACGGTGGGCGCGTCGATCCTGCGGTTGTCGGCGGTCGAGCGGCTGGCCTTCGTGTCCGTCCTCATCGCCCTGATCTGGGCTGCTGTTTACTGGGCGATCCATTGATGACCGCGCAACTCCAGCTTCGCGATCTGACACTGGGATACGATCGCCACCCGGCCGTGCACCATCTCAGCGGTTCGGTTGCGCCCGGGACATTGCTGGCGGTGGTCGGGCCGAATGGCGCCGGCAAATCGACTCTGTTCAAGGGGATCGTTGGCGCGATCAAGCCACTGTCCGGGCAGGTCAATCTTCATGGCCTTTCGGCCCGCGACATCGCCTATCTGCCACAGGCGGCGGAAATCGACCGGACTTTTCCGATCAATGTGTACGATCTCGTCGCCATGGGGTTGTGGCGTCGCACCGGCTTGTTCGGCGGCATCGGCAAGTCCGATCGCGCGAAGATCGAGCAGGCCATCGCGGCGGTCGGGCTCACCGGTTTCGAGAGCCGCGCGATCGGCACGCTATCCGGCGGACAGATGCAGCGCATGCTGTTTGCGCGTCTTTTGTTGCAGGATGCGCGTCTCGTCGTGCTCGACGAGCCCTTCAATGCGATCGATGCGAAGACCTCTGCCGATCTGATGGATCTGGTTGGGCGCTGGCACAAGGAAGGCCGGACCATTCTTGCTGCCTTGCACGATCTCGATCTCGTGCGCGCCAGTTTCCCTGAGACGCTTTTGCTCGCGCGCGAGAAAGTCGCGTGGGGTGAGACCGGCTCCGTGCTGACGGCGGACAATATGCTGAAGGCACGTCGTATGTGCGAGGCGTTTGACGATCAGGCGCACGCATGCGCGGCTTAATCTCTAGTTGGAGCGAGAGCGCAGCTTCATCTTCCGCTCATTCCCGCGAAAGCGGGAATCCAAGATTCTTTGCGCTGGGTCCCCGCCTTCGCGGGGACGAGCGGGATTAAATCCATGTCGCAACTCTACGACCTCTTCATCGGCCCGTTCATCGAATTCGAATTCATGCGCCGTGCGCTGGTCGGCGTGTTTACGCTCGCGCTGGGAGCGGCTCCGATCGGCGTCTTCCTGATGCTGCGGCGGATGTCGCTTGTCGGCGACGCAATGGCACATGCGGTGCTGCCCGGTGCGGCGATCGGCTTTCTGATCTCCGGGCTCAATATCTTCGCGATGACAGCCGGCGGGCTGATCGCCGGCTTTGTTGTCGCATTGCTGGCCGGCCTTGTCGCGCGCTCGACCGAGCTGAAGGAGGATGCCTCGCTCGCGGTCTTCTTCCTGATTTCGCTCGCCGTTGGCGTCACCATCATTTCGGTGCGCGGCACCAATATCGATCTCTTGCATTTCCTGTTCGGCAGCGTGCTGGCGTTAGACAATCAGACGCTGATCCTGATCGCGGTGAATGCAACGGTGACGCTGATTGGCCTTGCCTTCATCTACCGGCCGCTGGTGCTGGAATGCGTTGATCCGCTGTATCTGCGTTCGGTCAGCAATGCCGGCGGTCCGGTGCATCTGATCTTTCTCGCCTTACTTGTTGTCAATCTCGTCTCCGGCTTCCATGCGCTCGGGACATTGCTGGCGGTCGGCATCATGATGGTGCCGGCAGCCATTGGCCGCTTCTGGGCGCGCGATATCACGGCGATGATCCTGGTTGCCGTCTTCGCCGGCACCATCTCCGGTTATGCCGGCTTGCTGCTGTCGTTCCACACATCGGCGCCCGCAGGTCCGGCGGTCATTCTTGTCGCGGGGATTTTGTATGCCCTGTCGCTGCTATTCGGCAGCGTTGGCGGTCTCGTGCGCCAGCTTTTCCCCGGACGCCATCTCGAAGCGTGATGCGCAAGGAGATCACCATGTTCACCCGTCGCACTCTTCTCATCGCGTCCTTGCTGTTCGCGCCACTGTCGCCGGCCGCAGCACAGGACCAATTGCCGGTGGTCGCGAGCTTTTCGATTCTCGGCGATATCGTGAAGAATGTCGGCGGCGATCGCGTCGCGGTGAAAAGCCTCGTCGGGCCGAATGGCGATGCGCATGTCTATTCGCCTTCACCAGCCGATGCCAGGACCCTCGCCGATGCGAAAGTGATTTTCACCAACGGTCTCGGCTTCGAAGGCTGGATCGGCCGCCTCGTTAAATCGTCGAACACCAAGGCCCCGAATGTCGTCGCCAGCAAGGGTGTGAAGTCACGCAAGATGGCAGACGCGCATGGCCACGATCACGGCGATGGCGATCCGCATGCCTGGCAGTCTGTGCCAAATGTGAAAATCTATGTCGCCAATATCCGCAATGCGCTGATCGCCGCCGATCCGGCCGGCAAGGCGGCCTACGAGGCCAATGCCGCGGCCTATCTCGAAAAGCTCGACGCGCTCGACCGCGAGGTGAAGGAAGCGGTTTCCAAAATTCCGCCCGAGCGGAGAAAAATCATCACCACCCACGATGCCTTCGGCTATTTCGATGACGCCTATGGGCTGGATTTCATTGCGCCGCAGGGCGTCTCCACCGATTCGGAGGCTTCCGCGCGCGACGTCGCCCGCATCATTCAGCAGATCAAAAAGCAGAAAATACCGGCCGTTTTCATGGAAAATGTCAGTGATCCGCGGCTCCTGAAGCGGATCGCCGACGAAACTGGGGCCAAGGTGGGGGGCACCCTCTATTCGGACGCCCTGACGGACGAAAAAGGCAATGCACCCACTTACATCGACCTCATCCGGCACAATATAAGGACGCTCAGCGCGGCGCTTCAGTCCTAGCCGCCGCGCTCCGCCCCCGTCCGGGGTGGCCCGGAAAATCGGCTGGAGCGTTTATGTCCGACAAGACCCCCGTCACGGTGCTGACCGGCTATCTCGGTGCCGGCAAGACCACCTTG
>JAEXXW010000597.1 GCA_023405565.1 Pseudomonadota bacterium | reverse complement strand
CACCTATGCCAATCCGAGCGTCGGCCTTCTCGGCATGATCGCAGCGAAATCGCTGGGCTCGAGTTTTCAGGTGTCGGCCGAGCGCCTGTTTGCCGATCTCGGGCTCAAACGGACCTATATCGTCGTGCCCGCGTCCGAGATGAAATCCTACGCCTGGGGATATGCGCGCGACAACAAGCCGAGCCGCGTGTCGCCTGCCTTGCTGGCGGTCGAAGCCTATGGCGTGAAGTCGAATGCCGTCGACATGCTGCGCTTCCTCGAAGCGAATATGAGTGTCGGCGCTGTGCCGCCGAAGCTTGCGCGTGCGCTGGAAATGACCCGGACCGGTTATTTCCGTTCGGGCGAGCTGATCCAGGCTCTCATATGGGAGCAATATCCCTGGCCGGTTGCAGCGGAGACAATCGCCGCCGGCAATGCTTCGCAGATGGCGCTGAAGTCGCATCCGGCAACGGCGATCACGCCGCCGATGCCGCCGCGCGGCGATGTGCTCGTCAACAAGACCGGATCGACCAACGGCTTCGGCGCCTATGTCGCCTTCGTGCCGGAGAAGAAGATCGGCATCGTCATGCTGGCGAACAGGATCTATCCGAACGACGTGCGGTCGAAGGCGGCGCTGCAGGTGTTGTCGCGGCTGGCGGAGTGACTTAGCCCGCCGCCTTCAACGCCCGCTCGACACTCGACACGTAATGCACCGAACGGCCGCGCAGGCCGGGCAGCTTGAAGGCGTGGCGCACATGCGGGCGCACGCCGGCGAAATAGACCTTGCTGCCGGCCTTGTGCAGCCGATGCACGAAGCGTTCGAGCGCGGCCGCGGCCGTGATGTCGATGAACGGCACGTCGGAGAAATCGAGAATGAAGATACGCGGCGGCTTCACCACACGATCGAGGATCAGGTTCACCCGCGCCGTTGCGCCAAAGAAGAACGCGCCGCTGATCCGATAGACCATCACATCGTCGGGCAGGACATTGCCGGCATAGGCCGGGCGGCCGTTTACATCGTCGGACACATCCTCGCGGACAAGCTTCGGACCGCCATCGACATCGATGGCTTCAGCCATGCGATGCATGAACAGGAACGATCCGAGCACGACGCCGACGGCGATGCCGGTGAGCAGATCGACAAAGATCGTCAGCAGGAATGTCGCCAGCAGGATCAGCGCATCGGCGAGCGAGGTGCGCAGCAGCAGCACGAATTCAGCGCGATCCGCCATGCCCCAGGCGACGACCACCAGCACGCCGGCCAAAGCCGCCAGCGGGATATAGGCCACGAGCGGCATCGCCACGAGCACGAAGATCAACAGATAGATCGAGTGCAGCATGCCCGCGACCGGACCGCGTGCCCCGGCGCGAATGTTGGTGGCTGTGCGCGCGATCGTGCCGGTGACCGGTACGCCGCCGAAAATGCCCGAGGCGATATTGCCGACGCCTTGCGCCACCAGTTCGCTGTTGGACCTGTGCCGCCGGCCGGACATGCCATCGGCGACGACCGCGGACAGAAGCGACTCGATCGCGCCCAGCAATGCGATTGCGATCGCATCGGGAAAGACGGCGCGTGCCTTTTCGAGGCTGAACGCCGGCAGGGCCGGTGCGGGCAGTCCCGATTGAATGGCACCGAAGCGCGAGCCGATCGTTTCGACATTCAGGCCGAGCAGCGCGGTGACAATCGTTGCCGCAACCACGGCGATCAACAGGGCCGGCCAGTTCGGCCGCAGGCGGCGTACGGCCACGATCGCCCCAATCGAAAAGACCGACAGCGCAATGGTGATCGGATTGATGGTGCCGATCGCGTGCCACAATGCGCCGATCTTCGGCAGGGTTTCCGCCGGCTCGTGCGCCAGCGTCAGGCCGAACAGGTCGCGCACCTGTGTAATGAGGATGATGACGGCGATGCCGGCGGTGAAGCCGACCGTCACCGGATAGGGGATGTATTTGATGTAAGTGCCGAGCCGCAGGAAGCCGATCACCAGAAGGATCAGCCCGGCCATGATAGTCGCCAGCACAAGGCCATCGTAGCCATGGCGCTGCACGGTCATGGCCACGAGGCCGATGAAGGCGGCTGCCGGCCCGCCAATCTGGAAACGGCTGCCGCCGAGCATTGAAATCAGAAAACCGCCGACGATGGCGGTATAGAGCCCCCGCTCCGGGCCGACGCCAGCGCCGATGGCGATCGCCATCGACAGGGGCAGCGCCACAATGGCGACGGTGAGGCCGGCGAGGGCGTCCGCGCGCAGGCCATCCAGCCCATACCCCTCCCGCAGAACCGTGATCAGTTTCGGCGTGAAAAGGTCAGCAAAAGTTGGCCCCGCATGGGCCGCGGGCAATGGTGTATTCATCCTGATCCCCGGGAGCAAAAGGGTGGGGTTCGCTGTTTGTAGCCGATTTGCTCGCGTTTTGGTTACGCGATCCCGGAATTTCTGCTTTGCAGTGAATCAATCAGGTTTTTTGTTTTGACGCGTTTTCTTCGCGCGAATCGGGCCCGCTTCGCTTGAAACCGCTTCAGGTGACCAGCTTCAGCCCAATGATTCCGGTCAGGATCAGCCCAACGC
>JAEXXW010000580.1 GCA_023405565.1 Pseudomonadota bacterium | reverse complement strand
AAGCTGTAGCGCAACGTGCTTTCGAGAATTTGGCGTTTGATGCCCGGAAAGTCCTTTCCGATCTCGCCGGGTGTTTGCATGATCGCGCCTTTGGGCGATGGCAGATCGTAAAGAATGTTGAAGCCTGAAATTTGCACGACGACAGGATCGGTAAAGTTGATGTCGGCGAATTCGCGGACCTCGCGCGTGCGAATGGAGAAGGTCGCGTCATAGCCGGTTGGACCGGCGAGAAAGAATTTGGTCGGTCTGAATTCGGAATAGCTGTCTGCGGAAGCGGGGGTCTCTGCGCGGTCACGTGCATAGTCGGCGGCAGCGAAGGGCAAAAGGACCGGCACCGGGCTGACGGCGACCGCCGGAAAAACGTCCGATACAATCCGTGTCAGGTCGGCCAGATGGTCGGAGGCGGTCGCAACCCTTTGCGGCACGCCTGCCAGCGACGCGCGAGCAGCTTCCCAGTCCGGCTTGAACCTTGTCGTATGAGGGGACGGCCATGTCTCGGCTATGGCAGGGCCCAAGCCAAACGCCAGCAACAATCCGGCCAAGAGAATTCGCAAGCTAAACTCCACCAATTTCCGCCGTGATTTAAATGGCTTCGCACGGGAGATGAAACTGAAATCTCCGTGTGTTGGCCGTTTCAGGAACCAACGCCCGACTGCATGGTTGTGTTCGAGCGGGCGCATTCGGTCAGCCCGCTCCCTTAACGCAAGGAGAGCACACCATGTCCGCCTACGATCCCAACCGGATGGACCCCACCCGGCCAGACCTGCGCGATGCGCGTTTTGAGTCCGATCCTGGCTTCAACTGGAATTGGATCATCGGCGGTATTGCGGCTTTGGTTGTGCTGGTGGTGGCGTTGAGTTTCATCGGTCGCGATGGCGACCAGACCGCCCAGAATCCGTCGGCGGCGACCACGGGGCAGGGAACGACAACTCCGCCTCCGGCTACGACACGGCCCTCGAGCCCGAGCCAGTAGGCCAGCCAGACCCAGACTTCGTGAAGGCAAGCTTTATTGTTCACACGCCCCGGCCCCGCCGGGGCAATCTTTTTCTGGCTCTGCCAAAGCGCATAAGAGCGGACACATTATCAGAATAGAATGTTTGTATTTTTAGAGAATGCGATGGGCATCTTCCAACATCGCACATGCATTCGGGAGAACATTTTTCCGGTTTGGTGCCATATTCCATGGGGATACCAAGCGCTTAGAGCTCCCCGGACATGCGTTTCCTGCCCTTATTTTTCGATCTGACGGCCGGTCCCGTCATCCTTGTCGGTTCCGGGCCGCAGGCCCTTGCAAAGCTGCGCATTCTGCAGGCCGCAGGAGCCGATATACGCTGGTTCGTGCTGACCAAGACTGATGTTGAGGACACCATTGGCGCCGATATCAGGATCGGTCTGCCGGGCGATGATGACTGTGTCGGCGCCGTTGCGCTGGTCGCATCCGTTTCGAAGGAGCTCGACGAGCGGCTGGCGGCACGTGCACGGGCGCTGAATCTTCCGGTCAATATTGTCGATCGGCCTGATCTGTCGACGTTTATTTTCCCGGCCATTGTCGATCGCGGTGATGTGGTCGTGGCCGTCGGCACCAGCGGCACATCGCCGGTGCTGGCGCGCAGATTGCGCGAGAAGATTGAAGAAATTCTGCCGGCCCGGATTGGCGAATTCGCCACCATGATGGGCCGTCATCGCGATCGTCTGGCCGCCTTGCGCCATCGCGGCTTCTCCACGCGGCGCTTCTGGGAACGCATCATCGACGGGCCGATCGGGACGCTTTTCCTGTCGGGCAAGACCGCCAAGGCCGAAGCGGCGTTGATCATCGAAATCGACAGAGCAGGGCAGGATATCCCCGCCCAGGGTCACGTCTTTATCGTGGGTGCAGGACCGGGCGATCCCGATCTTCTGACCCTCAAAGCACTGCATGCGCTGCAGTCTGCTGAAGTTGTTTTCTACGATGATTTGGTGTCATCTGACATTCTCGGCCGCATTCGGCGCGACGCAGAGCAGATCTTCGTCGGCAAGCGCAAGGGCCATCCCGGAATTGGTCAGGCCGAGATCAACCACCGGCTGATCGAGGCGGCGAAGGCCGGTCTCAATGTCGTGCGGCTGAAGGGCGGCGACCCGTTCATCTTCGGGCGCGGCGGTGAGGAGCGTGAGGCGCTGGAGGCTGAAGGTCTTCCAGTGACCATCGTGCCCGGCATCACGGCGGCGCTCGGCTGCGCGGCTGAAGTCGGATTGCCGCTGACCTTCCGCAAGGAAGCGACGCGTCTGTCGATCATGACCGCCAACACCGCCGAAGGTGCCGCGGCGATCGATTGGTCAGGATTGGCAGACCGCACCACGACGGTTGCCATCTATATGGGACTGACGGCGGCATCGGCGGTGAAGGCCGGATTGATCGCCGCCGGCCGCGATCCCTATACACCGGTTGCGGTGCTGGCCCGAGGCACGCGCCCGGACTCGCGCAGTGCGACCGGTACGCTCTCGCAATTGCCGATGCTCGCGGCCTCGGTCGGCGAGGGGCCTGCACTGATCGTCGTTGGTGACGTGGTTGCCCATTCGCAGGTCTGGAAAGACGCGGTCGAATTGCTGGAGGCCGCCGAGTGACCGCGCCGCAACAGCAGAAGCTTAGGATCAAGGGGCCCGTCGTCATCACCGGCAACCGGCTGGGCGATGGCGCCGTCGTCTATCGCACCGCGGACCGCAGCTGGTCAACGCAACTGAACGATGCCGAGGTGACGACGCAAGCCGATCGCGCAACGCAATTGCTGCGCGATGCCAATGCCAGCGACATCGATGCCGTCGGTGCCTATGTCGCGCCGGTAATTCTCGAAGCCGATGGCATTAAGCCGGGCAATTTGCGTGAGCGCATCCGCGTGGCGGGGCCGACCTTCGCCTTGCCGGGTTCGGAGGCACTCTAACATGTATCACTACGATGACTTCGATCGCACGCTGGTGGCCGAACGGGTGGCTGATTTCCGCGATCAGGTGGCGCGCCGTCTGTCCGGCCAATTGACCGAGGACGAATTTAAGCCGTTGCGGCTGATGAACGGCGTCTATCTGCAACTGCATGCCTACATGCTGCGGGTTGCGATCCCTTACGGCACCCTGTCATCGGCGCAATTACGCACGCTGGCGCACATTGCACGGCGTTATGATCGAGGCTACGGCCATTTCACCACACGCCAGAATATCCATTTCAACTGGATCAAGCTCGACGAGATGCCGGACACGCTGGCGGCGTTGGCCGAAACCGGCCTGCATGCGATGCAGACCAGCGGCAATTGCATCCGCAACATCACCAGCGATCAATGGGCCGGTGTTGCGCGCGACGAGATCGAAGACCCGCGCATCTATGCGGAGATCCTGCGCCAGCATTCGACGATGCATCCAGAATTCTCGTTCCTGCCGCGCAAGTTCAAGATCGCGGTGACGGCGGCCGATCATGACCGTGCCGCCATTCGTGTTCATGACATTGGCCTGCGT
>JAEXXW010000550.1 GCA_023405565.1 Pseudomonadota bacterium | reverse complement strand
ATGTACGTCAACCAGCCATGGACGATCCGGCAATATGCCGGCTTCTCCACGGCCGAGGATTCCAACGCCTTCTACCGGCGCAACCTCGCGGCCGGGCAGAAGGGCCTCTCGGTCGCCTTCGATCTTGCGACCCATCGCGGCTACGATTCCGACCACCCGCGCGTCTCAGGCGATGTCGGCATGGCCGGCGTGGCGATCGACTCGATCTACGACATGAGGACGCTGTTCTCCGGTATTCCGCTGGATCAGATGACGGTTTCTATGACGATGAACGGCGCGGTGCTGCCCGTTCTCGCGCTTTACATTGTGGCAGCCGAGGAACAGGGCGTTCCACCGCAAAAGCTCGCCGGCACCATCCAGAACGACATCCTGAAAGAGTTCATGGTGCGGAACACCTACATCTATCCGCCCGCGCCATCGCTCCGCATCATCTCGGATATCTTCTCATATACCTCGGCTAACATGCCGAAATTCAACTCGATTTCGATCTCCGGCTATCACATGCAGGAAGCCGGGGCGACGCAGGATCTCGAACTCGCCTACACGCTCGCCGACGGCGTCGAATATGTGCGCGCCGGCATCGCCGCAGGCATCCCGATCGACAAGTTTGCGCCGCGCCTCTCCTTCTTCTGGGCGATCGGCATGAACTTCTTCATGGAAGTCGCCAAGATGCGCGCCGCGCGCCTCCTCTGGGCGAAGCTGATGAAGGAGTTCTCACCGCAGGATCAACGCTCTCTCTCGCTGCGCACGCATTGCCAGACGTCGGGCTGGTCGCTGGCCGCGCAGGACGTGTTCAACAATGTCGCGCGCACCATGATCGAGGCGATGGCGGCGACGCAGGGGCATACGCAGTCGCTGCACACCAACGCGCTCGATGAAGCGCTGGCTTTGCCGACCGATTTCTCCGCGCGCATCGCCCGCAACACGCAGATCGTGCTGCAGCAGGAATCGGGTACCACCCGCATCATCGATCCATGGGGCGGCTCGTTTTATGTGGAGCGCCTCACGGCCGAGCTTGCGGAAAAAGCCTGGGGGCATATCCAAGAGGTCGAGGAACTTGGCGGGATGGCGAAAGCCATCGAGGCATCGATCCCAAAGCTTCGCATCGAGGAAGCCGCCGCCAAGACACAGGCCCGCATCGATGCCGGCGTGCAATCCGTCATTGGCGTCAATAAATACAAGCCGACTTCTGAAGCTCCGATCGATGTCCTTAAAGTGGATAATTCGGCGGTCCGTACGCTGCAGATCGACAAGCTGTCACGCTTGAAAAAGGAACGCGATCCGAAAGCCGTCGAAAGCGCCCTCACCGCGCTGACCAATGGCGCGACACAGGGCGGCAACCTGCTGGCGCTGGCCGTCGATGCGGCGCGGGCCAAGGCAACGGTCGGCGAAATTTCATCAGCGCTCGAACAGGTATTCGGGCGCCATCGCGCGGAGATCAAGGCGATCTCTGGCGTCTACAAACGGGAGGTCGGCGGCATGTCCGACAGCGTCGAGCGGGTGCAAAAGCTCGTCACGCAATTCGAAACCGACGAAGGCCGCAGGCCGCGCATTCTGGTCGCCAAGATCGGCCAGGACGGGCATGACCGCGGCCAGAAGGTGATCGCCTCGGCGTTTGCCGATCTCGGCTTCGACGTCGATATCGGCCCCCTCTTCGCAACCTCGGCCGAGGCCGCGCGTCAGGCGGTAGAAAACGACGTGCATATCGTCGGCGTGTCATCGCTTGCCGCCGCGCATCTCACCGCGGTGCCGGAACTGAAGGCCGAGCTGGAAAAGCAGGGCCGCGGCGACATCATGATCGTGGTCGGTGGCGTCGTCCCGCCGCAGGACTGGGACGCTGTGAAAGCCGCCGGCGCCGAAGCCATCTTCCCGCCCGGCACCGTGATCGCTGACGCCGCCGAAGACCTGATCGGCAAGCTCAACACGCGGCTGGGCTACGGCCAGAAGGCGGCGGAGTAACCGCGTAGAACATGACGGTCGGAGCGGGTTGCAGTAAGTGACGAACATGTCTGCACGCTCCGAGTCGACCAACGGCATCTCGGCCCTCTCCATCCGCAGCGGCGATCGCGCGACGCTGGCGCGCGCGATCACGCTGATCGAGAGCAAGCGCGCCGACCACCGCAAGCAGGCGCATCAACTGGTGCAGGACTTGCTGCCGCAGACCGGCAATGCGATCCGCATCGGCATCACCGGCTCACCCGGCGTCGGCAAATCGACCACCATCGATGCGCTCGGCAGTTATCTGACCGGCAAGGGCCACAAGGTTGCGGTGCTCGCGGTCGATCCATCCTCTACGCGCACCGGCGGCTCGATCCTCGGCGACAAGACGCGAATGGAGAAATTGTCCGCGGACGAGAATGCTTTCATCCGCCCTTCGCCCTCCTCGGGCACGCTCGGCGGTGTGGCCGCGAAAACGCGAGAGACTATGCTGCTGTGCGAGGCGGCTGGCTACGATGTCATCCTGGTCGAGACCGTTGGCATCGGCCAGTCGGAAACCACCGTTGCCGGCATGACCGATTTCTTCCTTGTGCTGATGCTGCCGGGCGCCGGTGACGAATTGCAGGGCATCAAGAAGGGCGTTGTCGAACTCGCCGACATGATTGCCGTCAATAAGGCCGATGGCGACAACATCAAGCGCGCGCAGCAGGCGGCAGCGGAATATCGCGCGGCTTTGCATATCCTCAAGCCCGCGACCGAACATTGGTCGCCGCCGGTGGTCACTTACTCGGCTTTGACCGGCAATGGTCTGGAGACCATCTGGCAGACCATCTGCGATTATCGCGACGCCATGTCGGCGTCGGGTGAATTGCCCGCCAAGCGCAAGCAGCAGCAGATCACCTGGATGTGGTCGATGCTGGAAGACCGGCTGCTCGCGAAGCTGCACGCCGATCCGGAACTGAAGAAGCGGCTGCCACAGCTCGAAAAGGCGGTCGCCGCCGGCAAACTCTCGCCGATGCTGGCGGTGGACGAGATCGCCGACGCAATGGGATTGTGACGGCGCGGCATGGCAAAGGCAAAAAAGACATCGGCAGACAAAAGGCGCAAGACACCAAAGCGCGCGACGTCGCGTGCGAAAGCGTCACGCGTCAAACTGTTGATCACCGGTTTCGGCCCGTTTCCGGGTGCGCCAGTGAACCCGACCGGTCCGCTGATCCGCGCGTTGAAGCGCAAGCTGCGATCGTATCCCGGTGTTCAGGTCGACACGCATGTTTTCCGCACGACCTATGCCGCTGTCGATCGCGATCTGCCGCGCCG
>JAEXXW010000535.1 GCA_023405565.1 Pseudomonadota bacterium | reverse complement strand
GAGCAGCAACGTGTAGCCATCAGGCTCGGCCTTGGCGACAGAATTGAAGGCGATGTTGCCGCCGGCGCCGGGCCGGTTTTCGGTGACGATGGGTTGGCCGAGCGATTGCTGGAGATGTTCGCCGAGCAGGCGGCTGAGAATGTCGAGGCCGCCGCCCGGCGCACCGTTCAGGACGAAGTGGATCGGGCGCTCGGGGAATTTGGCCGCGTCGGTCTGCGCGCTGGCGGCGCTTGCCGATATGATAACAGCAAAGGCAGCGGCAATACCGCGCAAAACAGGGTGTTTCATGGGTGATCTCTGATCGCAGTGTTGCTGCTATCTAGATCAGAAACCCCGGATTTTGGGCCTTTGCGGACGCTGAAGCGAAAATAACAAAATTCGAACTGGCAGCGTCCGCCGCCGGAGATGTTTCTTCCAAATGAATATAAAATGCGATGATGATATTGCGCGAGCAAGGCATGCTGTCGCTCGCGCTGTGCGTGTCACCGCGTTGAAGGCGTAAGAATTCAGCCCGTCAGGCCACGATGCCGGCTGCGTCGCGCCGCAAGACTTTGCCCGGCAATGCGCCGGTATGCACCGTGTCCCTGATGACGATCTCGCCATTCACCAGCACGGTGGTGCGCGTGCCGGTCGGGTAACGGTGCGGGTCAGCGTAGGTCGCCTGATCCTTGAAGTCGGCCGGATCGAACAGCACGATATCGGCGCGATAGCCTTCTTTCAGTAGGCCGCGATCCTTCAGCCGCAAGGCTTTTGCGGTCAAGCCGGTCATCTTGTGGATCGCGCGTTCGATCGGGATGAGGCCGAGTTCATGCACGTAATGGCCGAGGATGCGCGGGAAGGTGCCGTAGAAGCGCGGATGCGGCATGCCCTGGCTGGTGATGCCGTAATCGGCGACGCAATTGCCATCGGAGCCGACGAGGGCCTGCGGTGACTTCACGATGTCACGGATGTCGTCTTCGGAGATCGAGATGACAAGCACGCGCGTCGCGCCCTTGTCCTCGATCATGTAATCGCAGACCACGTCGATCGGATCGTGACCGCGCTCCTTGGCGAGATCGGCGATGGTGCGGCCGGCATATTGCGGCAGGTTCGGCGTGATCGAGATCTGCACGCAGTCCCAGTTCGGGATGCGGCCCCAGTTATTAAGGCCGTCGCGCTCGATGTCGGCGCGGATGCGGTCGCGCGTTTCCTTTAAGTGCAGGCGCTCGATCATGGCCGGTACGCCACCGGCCTGCACCCATTGCGGCATCAGGTTCTTCAGCGGGTTCGAGCCAGCGGTGTAGGGATGCGAGTCGCAATCGATATCGACGCCGCGCGCTTTCGCGTCGGCGATCATCTGCAGGCAGCGCGAGGCCTTGCCCCAATTGTCCATGCCGGAACATTTGAAATGCACGATCTCGACATGGATGCCGCATGTCTCGGCGACATGGATGGCTTCCTCGACGGCTTCGATCACATGGTTCGATTCATCGCGGATGTGGGTGAAGTAACCGCCGTTGTATTTCTTCACGACATTGCAGAGCGCGATCATTTCGTCGGGCTTGGCGTAGGAGCCGGGCGAGGTGAAGAGGCCCGATGAGAGGCCGAGCGCACCGGCTTTCAGGCCGTCTTCGAGCAGCGCGACCATGCGCGCGAGTTCGTCCGCGGTCGGCGCGCGCTGGTCCATGCCCATGACCATCAGGCGTAGCGTGTTGTGACCGACCAGCATGCCGGGATTGAGCGCGGTGGCCGGGAAGGTGTCGAGATATTGCGGAAAGCTCATTTCCCGGAACGGCAACCACGGTGCGGAGGGCGAGAGATAGTCACGCAGCAATTCGACCTTGCCGGGCAAGACTGGTGCAACGGAGAAGCCGCAATGGCCGATGATCTCGGTGGTGACGCCCTGGCGCAGCTTGCTCTCGGCCTTCGGGTTGATCGGCAGCGTGAAATCCGAATGCGTCTTGATGTCGATGAAGCCGGGCGCGACGGCGAGGCCGTCGGCGTCGATGACGGTCGCGCCGTTCGCGGCGATGGCAGGCGCGATCTGCGCGATAGCGCCATCGCGCACCAGCACATCGGATTTAACGCCCGGATTGCCGGCGCCATCGAACACAAGGCCGCCACGGATGAGGATGTTTGTCAATTGCAAGAGTCCCAAATCTTGTCATGCGCGGACATAGTCGTCGAAGACGGAGTCGTTGACGCCTTTTGATCCGCGCATCAATCTTTTTCGTTTGATGGATGGCCGGGTCAAGCCCGGCCATGACGATGTGGAGGTTATGCGGAGATTAATCTGCGCGGATGCCGGCGGCTTTCAGCACCTTGCCCCAGCGGTCGGCTTCTTCGGCGATGTATTTTTCCGCCTCCGGCACCGTGCTGCCGACCGACTCGTTGCCGAGCGTGGCGAGCTTGTCCTTCACCTCTTGCGATTGCACCGCCTTGGCGATTTCGCGCGAGAGTTTCTCGACGACATCCTTTGGCGTCGCCTTTGGTGCGACGACCGCATACCAGGCTTCCACGGCATAGCCGGGCACGCCGGCTTCGGCGACGGTCGGCGTATTCGGCCAGCTCGCGGAGCGCTGCGGCGAGGTGACGCCGAGCGCCAGCAGTTTGCCCTGATCGACATGGTTCTTGGCGATCAGCGGCGACATGAAGGCGATCGGCACGCGTCCGGTGAGCAGATCGGAGATCAGATCGTTCGTGCCCTTGTAGGGAATGTGCTGGATGTTGACGCCAGCCTGCTGCTTGAACATCTCGGCGGCCAGATGCAGCGACGAGCCGTTGCCGCCCGAGCCGTAATCGAGCTGACCGGGCTTGGACTTGGCAAGATCGATCAGCTCCTTCACCGACTTCACGCCGAGCGAAGGGTGCACGACCAGCACCAGCGGTCCCTTGGTGACGATCGACACCGGTGCGAATTGATCGAAGGTGTAGCCGACCTTGGAGAACAGCGCCGGGTTGGTCGCATAGGCCATGGCCGGCAGGGCGATGGCATAGCCGTCGCCGGGCGCGCGGGAGAGGGATTCGATAGCGATATTGCCGCTGCCGCCAGGGCGGTTCTCGATGACGAATTGCTGGCCCATGCTTTCCGACAATTTCTGGCCGAGCAGGCGGGCGATCACGTCATTGGGTCCGCCAGCCGGATAGGGCACGTAGAGATGGACCGGGCGGTCAGGATAGGTCTGGGCGACTGAGGCGCCGGGGTGGCAGATGGTCAGGCTCGTGGCGATGGCAAAGGCAAAAGCAGGCAGTCGAAAAGACACGTTCATGAAAGACTCCGGTGGGGCCAGCCACCTTGGGGCGACCTCGTTGTCCGGTCTCCGCCGGG
>JAEXXW010000472.1 GCA_023405565.1 Pseudomonadota bacterium | reverse complement strand
GTGCATCAGATCGTCAAGCCTCCGGTGGCGTGGAAGGGAACGCCCGCCGAAAAGCTGCTCGACCTCGCCACGCTCTCCGAGCGGAAGGTGTTCTTCTCGGGAACGGCCCGCGAGGCCGCCAGCCAATATCCGCAGAATGCCAATGCCACGGTCGTGACGTCGCTGGCCGGCATCGGCCTCGACAAAACCATGGTCGAACTGGTGGCCGATCCCGGCGTGACGCTGAACGGTCACAACATTACCGCGACCGGCGCCTTCGGCCGCATGAGCATCCGGTTGGAGAACAACCCGCTCGCAACCAATCCGAAATCGTCGGAACTGACGGCACTGAGCCTCGTCCGCCTGATCGAGCAGCAGACCAGGCCCGTCGTCATTTGATGCAGATCAAGATCTGACGCAAAAAGCATAAATATTGCGCAGCTGCGCCGAGAGGATCACCCACAAGGCGTTTTCGCTTTTCGCCGCGTCGGGATATAATGCATCCAACCGAATGCATTGAAATCTGCGGAGAAGTGCCATGCCCCGGCTGCGCCATTTTGCGGTTTGCGTCAGCGATCTCGACAAGTCAGCGAAATTCTACGGCGACGTGTTCGGCATGAAGCGCCATGGCCGCGAGGATCTGTCGATCGGTTCTGCTGTCTATATGGGCGACGGCACCATCAACCTCGCGCTGTTGAATTTTGTCGGCACGCAAGGCCACGACTTCGGCGACAACGCCAAGGGCCAGATCGGACCGAACCATTTCGGCTTCCAGGTCGAGAGCATGAAAGAAACTCAGGCGCTGATCGAGGCGAATGGCGGCAAGTTCTTCTTCGATCTCGGCGACGAGCGGAAGGGCAACTTCGAACGCAAGTTCAAGGATCCCGAAGGCATCATCTTCGACATTTCGGAGAATGGCTGGGTCGGCACCGACGGCCGCAAGATCAAGTCCGATCCGGCGCACGCCTTCCTCGACGAAGTGCTGGTGAAGCCGGAGGCCCTGACCGGCCGCATCAAGCATTTCGCGCTGACGGTGAAGCAGCTGGAGAAGCAGTCGGAATTCTACCAGAAGGTGTTCGGCCTGAAGTTCCTCGGCTACGATCATCAGCCGATGGGCTCGGCGATCTATCTCAGCGATGGCATCACCAATCTCGCGCTGATCCACCCGAACAAGCCAGAAGACGAAATCGTCTCGGCACCCAACCATTGCGGCTTCCAGGTCGCCGACCTGAAGGCCACTGAAGGGCGGGTCGAAACCGCCGGCGGCAAGTTCTTCTTTGACTTCGGCGATGCCAAGCACGGCAATTTCGAACGCAAGTTCAAGGATCACGACGGCGTCGTGTTCGATATCTCCAAGCACGGCTGGACCGGCACCGACAGCTATATCGAGCAGAAGCACGAAGACGAGAAGACGCTCGCCCCGGCGAAGTAGGACGGTTTGTCATTGCCGGGCATTGGCCGTCGAAGACGGCGTCGATACGCTTTTTGCCCTGGCAATCCATCCCCTTTGCATGATGCATTTAAATGATGGACCGTCGGGTCAAGCCCGGCGGTGACCGATGTTGCCGGTACAAGCGCTCTGGACCGTTACATCCTCACTTGCTGCCGAAGCGCGTTTCCAGAAGATCGACCTCACGCACCAATCTGCGGGCGATCTCTTCCGGCAGCTTGTGAGCGCGGACGGACCGGTAGATCTCGTCCCGCTCGGCCCGCAATCCCACGAGTCGCAGCTTGCGTTCGATTTCGTCGATCTTTCGCGCAAGGGCGGCCTCTTCGCCAGTTTTCGAACGTCCATCGATCCGCTGCCGATACAACTCCATGATCCGCGCGCCGGCATCGGCATAGAGATCGGCATCCTTGCGCCCTTCGCCCATGTCATGCTGGGCCTGCTCGATGGCCTTGATCGCCGCTTCTGCTGCGACGATGCGCGCCCTGTCCTCTTCCTTCTGATGTGACGGCTCTGGCGGGAATTCCAGCCCCTTGAGCAGCGGCGGCAAGCCGATGCTGGCCGCGACAAGGGACAGAATGATCACGCCGGCCGCAAGGAAGATGGCAAGGTCGCGCGCGGGAAATGGCGTGCCGTCAGGCATCACGAGCGGCAAGGTCAGGATGCCAGCCAGCGTGATGGCACCGCGAACACCGGCCAGCGATGTCGCCACGATCAGCCGCCAGCTTGGGACATACAGGTGATGGCCCTTTCGGCTGGCCCGAAAAAGCGTGAAATGGAGCGAGGTCCAGACCCACAAAAGCCGCAGGACCGCCAAGGCACAGAAGATGGCGACAACGTAGCCGATGAGCCAAGCCGGTTCATAATGGCCGCTTTCGCGCACGGTTTGCGCGGCGCCGGCGATGAGTTGGGGCAATTGCTCGCCGAGCAGCACAAAGATGATGCCATTGGCGGTGAATTGAATCGTGTCCCACACCGCGCTGCGGCGAACACGAGTCACGGCGAGCGCCTTCCCCGTCTGCTCCACAAAGCTCATGGTGATCCCGGCCGCAACGGCGGCAAGAATGCCAGAGCAGTGCAGATGCTCCGCCAGAAGATAGGCGCCGAAGGGGATCAGCAGGCTGATCAGGATCTGTGAGCCGGTCTCCTCGCCGAAATGGTGCGAGACCCAGTTTTTGGCCATCGTCACGCCCCAGGTGACGCCGACACCGATCGCGATCCCGCCAATCGCCAGCCAGAGAAACGTGCCGAAGGCCTCAACCAGGGAGAATGTTCCGGTGAGCACGGCAGCCACCGCGAAGCGCATGCAGACAAGGCCCGATGCATCGTTGAGCAGCGCCTCGCCTTCGAGGATATGCATCAGCCGCTTGGGGATCGGCACGCGCGCTGCAATCGCCGAGACGGCGATGGGATCGGTCGGCGACAGGACCGCGGCAAGCGCGAAAGCGACCGGCAGCGGGATCGCGGGAATGATCCAGTTGATGAAAAACCCGACACCGACCACCGTGAACACGACGAGGCCGAAGGCAAGTTCCAGGATCGTGCCTCTGTCGCGGAACAGTCCTTCCTTCGGAATGCGCCATCCATCGAGGAAGAGAAGCGGCGGTAGAAACAACAGGAAGAAGATATGCGGTTTCAACTCAACGTGGAATCGGCTCACCGAAGCAACGGCGGCCCCAAGCACGATTTGCACAAGCGGAAGCGGCAGTGGCAGCGGCGACATGCGGGCGAGCATTCCGCTCGCCACGACGGCCAGCAGCAGCAACAGAACGATCGTTATTGTTTCCACATGCCGTCTCGCGGTCTGGATTGTCGAAATGACAATCCAGATAACGATTCCGCGTTTTTAAAGGAAGTTTTTGGATGAGGCCGAGACCGCACGTAAAGCGAGCACGCAAGAGATAGCACCCTCCCGCAAGCCCCTCCTGCATGGCAAGGACGGGCGTTATCCGATCGGCGCAAATGACCGACGAGCCCACAGATGGCCGATCATGCGTGAAATCAGGAACCTGCGACCAACGGATAAATGCGCAAATTGTCCGTCACCATCGCAATGCCGGGGGTTTCTTCGGCAGCGATCCTGACAGCCTTTTTCTCGTCATCGTTGTCGACGACGCCCCACAATTCCACGGCGCCATCGTGCACGATCACATTGACCATGGCCCCGCCCCAGGGCTGACCGTCGAGCCGCGAGACGACCGCCTGGCGAAGCCGCTCATCGTTGTCCTCGGCCTCCTCGGTGACCCGGCCGGAGGCCAGCGCCTGCACCAGATTGGCACGGCTGACGATACCGACAATCCGGCCATTCTCGACAATGGGAACCCGCTTGATGCCGTGCCGTTCCAGCAAGGCGGCGATGCTTTGAAGTGTCGCATCGGGACTCGCGGTCACGACGGCTTCCGTCATGACATCGCCGGCCTTGTGACCATGCGATTTCACGAAATCCTGAGCGCGAATGCGATCGGACCGGAACAGATCAAGCCACCAGGACCGCGACCGCTCGGTACCGATTTCCGTGCGGCGCATCAGATCGCCTTCGGACACCATACCCACCAACGCTCCGGCATGATCGACGACGGGAACGGCACTGATCCCGTTTTTCACCAGCGTGTTGGCAACAGCCTGCACCGGCAGGTCCGGACTCACCGTAATGACGTGAAGTCCCATGACATCGCGTGCTTTCA
>JAEXXW010000425.1 GCA_023405565.1 Pseudomonadota bacterium | reverse complement strand
AAAAAGCCCGGCCTTTCGGCCGGGCTTTTTCTTGGGCAGAAACTCTGACGATTACTTTGCCGGTGCCACTTTGGCGACAAAACCCTCATAGGGTTTGTAGGCTTCCTTGGCGAAATCGTTGTAGAGCTCGGTCATCTTCGTGGTCTGGGCCACAAAACCCTCATAGGCGCTCTTGAGATAATCCTGCTGGATCTCGATCACCTTCTCGATCGACTTCGCACCGAACAGCTTTTCCATGGCTGCCGTGCCATCTTCGAAAGCGCGCTTCGAATAATCAACACTCTCGGCCGCGATGGCCTGGGCACTCTTCGACACCGCTCCCAATGCCTTCATCGAAGCATCGACGGTATCCTTGCTTTGTTTCTGGAATTCTTCGAAGGACTTCACGTCAAACGTATTGATCATGTCAGTGCCCTTTGCTCCGGCCGCAAAGCCGCGATTGAGATGTCCATTTCCCGGCGCTCGCGCGACCGTTGCATGTCATAAATATGTTGCATTGCACAATTTGGCAAGACGTTTTATTGCATCGCGCTTAAAATCCTAACCATCAGTTTTTATTAACTTTTTAGCAATGCCACGCTCATACCTTGTTTGACTGTGGTTTAGGAGCCAGCTCGGAGCTCCGGGCTGGCGGCTGATGATCCGCCTTTGGGGAAGGCAATGAGCGTAAGGGGCGCTCTACCGAACGGGGACAAAGGTTGACCATGTTTCGCGTATCGACCAAGGCCTCGCTGGGCCTGCGTTGTAGCGTTGTCGTTTTCGCATCTGCTTTTGCATTTCTGTCGCTGACCACGACGTCAGCTGACGCACGCTCAAAACGAAAATTCTTCTCCAAGCGCAGCACCGCGACCGAAAGCTATAGCCCGCGTTACGCCGATATCGTGGTCGATGCCAATACCGGCGACGTGCTGCACTCCACCAATCCAGACGCGCTGCGACACCCGGCATCGCTGACCAAGATCATGACGCTCTATCTGCTGTTCGAACAGCTTGAGGCGGGCAAGATCAAACTCGATAGCCAGATGGACGTCTCGACCCGCGCCAGCGTCCAGGCGCCGACCAAACTTGGTCTTCGTCCGGGCCAGACGCTGATGGTGGAAGATGCCATCAAGGCGTTGGTGACAAAATCCGCCAATGACGCGGCCGTCGTTATTGCTGAAGCGCTTGGGGGGTCGGAAGATCAATTCGCCATCCAGATGACCCGCAAGGCGCGCGCGCTGCGCATGTCGCGCACGGTTTACAAGAATGCGTCCGGCCTGCCGAATTCCGATCAGGTGACGACGGCGCGCGACCAAGCCTTGCTTGGCCTCGCGATTCAGGATCGCTTCCCGCGCTATTATCGCTATTTCTCCACCGAGTCCTTTGCCTATCGCGGCGTCCGCATGGCGAACCATAACCGCCTGCTTGGCCGCGTCGAGGGCGTGAACGGCATCAAGACGGGTTACACGAATGCCTCGGGCTTCAATCTCGTCAGCGCGGTGCAGCGTGGCGACCGCCGGCTTGTCGCGGTCGTGCTGGGCGGCGCATCTGGTGGCGCGCGAGATGCCAAGATGCGCAGCCTGATCGAACAGAAAATTTCGCTCGCCTCTTTGAAGCGCACGGCACCGAAGATTGTTGAAGTTGCCGATGCCGGCCCCAGCGCTAGCGCGGCCTTCCCAACACCCATTGGCTCTCCGGCGCCCGCCGCGCAACCGGCCCCTGCTCCGCAGCCAGCACCTGTCGCTCAAACCGAACGCCCCGCGGAACGGCCTGTTCGCGTCGCCTCGGTCACGGCAACCGTTCCCGCGAAACCCGAACCTGCGCGCAACGCAACGGCTGCACAGTCTGAACAGCCCTCACCTGGCTCGACCGAGCCCATCAAACCGCTGCTGGTGAAGACCTTGTCAGTGAAGGCAGGTCCGGTCCGCACCGCCTCGGCACCAATGTCGTTGCTGGCACCGGAACCCATGGCAACACGGCCGTCCCATAACGAGCCTGCACAATCGAACGTCGTTTCGGATGCGCTGCCTCCTCCTCCGCCCGGCGCACGGCCTGGCGTTCTGGGAGTTCTGTCGTCACGGGATATGGCATCACGCGATACGACGCCACGCACAGTCACAGCGTCGGCCGCCCCAGTTTCCGCCCCTGCTACGCGCAGTGAATCGGTTGCTCCGGTTCAAACCGCCAGGACTGAAATGCCGGCGGCGAGCGAAACCAGGAAGCGCAGCGGCTGGATCATCCAGATCGGTGCTTTTGAAGATCCGGCCGAAGCAAAAGAAAAACTGGCCGACGCAAAAAACAAGACAAGTCTATTAAAAGACGCTGAGCCGTTTACGGAAATTTTCTCAAAAGGCGATAAACGTTTCTACCGCGCACGTTTCGCCGGATTGCGTGAAAGCTCGGCCGAACAGGCGTGCCGTCAGTTGAAGAAGAGTCAGATCGCGTGTTTCGCGGTCAAGAACTGACGTAAGCGAATTAGTTTCTGTAGCGTTTGTAGCGTCGTTGCGTTTGGGGTGATTAGCGATGTCGTCGCAGAAGAAGGTCTTTGGCCTCGTTGACTCGCGCCGCGAGGTACGTCGACCCGCCTTGGTCGGGATGCAGTTTCTTCATCAGCGCTCGATGCGCGCGCCCGATATCCGTGGCACTCGCCCCCGGCTGAACGCCAAGGATCTGATAAGCCTCCTCTTCCGTCATTTTTCCACGGTCGACGTGAGCCGGC